>NZ_BBOC01000008.1:0-98237 GCF_001485335.1 Type-D symbiont of Plautia stali
CGTGAGGAGCCATCTAAATCGGCTGCCTCAAGCAGCGACGGATCCATGCGCTGCAAACCGGCCATAAACAGCACCAGGCAGAAACCGAAGAAGTACCAGGTCGCCACCAGCCCGACCGCTGGCAGCGCCCAGGTAAAATCGCCCAGCCAGGAGAGCGCCAACTGCGGTAAACCGATAGCGCGCAGAAACTGATCGATGGGGCCAAACGCCGGGTTGTACAACCAGCGCCATACCACGCCCAGCACTGCCATGGGCATGATATACGGCAGGAAAAAGAGGATGCGCAATACGCTACGCTCTTTGGCATTGCGCGTGTCATACAGGAAGCTGCACAGCAGCAGACCCACGCCAATCGGCAGCAGGGTGTAAAACAGCATCAGCAGCGCATTGTTGCCCAGTGCCACCCAGAACACCGGATCCTGGAACATGCGCATATAGTTGCTCATGCCCGTGAAAATCGGCCAGGAGGTGCCATCCCACTCGGTGAAACTGATGCCAAGCGATGCCAGCAGCGGCAGAAGTAAAAACACCGCGTACACCAGCACGGCGGGCAGAAGATAGAGCGCATTGCGCCAGGCAGATTTGTTCAGCATAACCTTACTCGCTTGCGGGCCTGTTCACGGCCCGGCATGGTGGCGGGGCCGGGCGTCATCAGTGCTTCAGGGTTTTCAGGTAACGTTGATAGTTGTTATCGAAATTAATCACCATTTGATCTGGCGTCTGCCGTCCTGCCAGCAACAGCTGAACATTCTGATTCAACTCCGCGTTCATGGTCGGCGTGGCCCAGTCAAGATAATGGCCAAGACCATCATGATCGTTGAGGGTCACCCAAACCTGATAGGCTTCAGCCAGCAGTGGGTTGTCCGCTGGGATCTGGGCGTTTTTGCTGGTGCCCGCTGGCAGGAAGCCGACTTTCAACCAGCGGTTAGCCATCTCATCCGAGACGATGTAATCGATGAATTTGGCGGCCGCATCTTGCTGCTCTTTGGTTTTTGCGGTGCTGGTGATCGAGAACGCCAGGTCAGTCCCGCCGACCATCAATGCATGCTGCACCCCCTCGCCCATCGGCATCGCGGCAAAGTGCAGATCTTTGTTGTCTTTAAACTGGCCGAGATACCAGGTTCCGCTCACCAGGAACGCTGCCTGACCATTCTGGAACAGCGTGGCAGCATCATCATGCCCAATACCTTCGAAACCCGGGAAGAAGTAGCCTTTGTCTTTCCAGCTCTTCATCATGGTCGCCGCTTTCACCAGCTTATCGTCTTTGAAAGTCCCCCCGACGTCGTAGATCAGATCGTCCAGCGCCTTGCGGTCTTTACTCTCGATCTGGGCTTCCCAAACGGTACTCAGCAACTGCTGCCCCATGTTGCCATCCAGCAGACCAAGCATCATCGGCGGCGTACCCGCTGCTTTCAGCTTCGCCATTGCTGCTTCCAGTTCCGGCAAGGTTTTAGGAACGGCGACACCCGCTTTGTCTAACAACGCTTTGTTGTAGTAGAGCCCGACCATTTCACCCAGGCTCGCCACGCCATACAGGTTACCGCTGCCAAAATCCTGCTTATCAGACCAGCGGTTGCGTTTGAGAATCGAGTCCGGGAAGCGTGTGGTCCAGCCGTAGGTCTTGGCGTAATCATCCATCGGCCACAGCAACTTATCTTTCACCAGCGATCCCATATCCCCACCGCCCTGATTGACCTGAGCGATTTGCGGACCATCACCGGCGGTCAGCGCCAGTTTGAGTGGGATGCGCGTATCTTCAAACGAGTGCACCGAGCGCTGGATCGTGATGCCCGGATTTTTTTGCTCGAACACTTTAACCGCTTCATCCACCGCTTCGGTCTGCTGCGGATAGTTGTAAATATCCCATTCATTCAGCGTCACCGCCTGGGCTGCCGCCATGGTTGCGCCGAGCACGATCCCGGCTGAAACCAGACGCGACAGGCCGCGCAGTGAGCTTTTCATACGGGACGAACGCTGGGTTGAATCACACATCATGCTCGGTTTCTCCAACAGATGACTGGCATCCCTTCATCTCGACACCTGCCTGTCCTGACAGGTTGATTCAGCTGCAATAACACCGTTAACTCATACTTACTTTATGAGCAAAAGAAAGTCAAACATCGCCAATGTGGAATTTTTGCTCTGTGATGCAGTGCAAAAAGTGAGAAGAAAAGCGGCTTAAACAGCAGAGAACCCTGTGGTTTCGTGCAGATATCGCACATTAAACGAGCATCAGCCTTGTGCATCAGCATAAACCACCAATACAATTAAACCACTGACATATCATATGAAAATTCTATAGTTATCGAGTCAATCACTGGGCCCTACAGGGACAGGCAGCACGGATTACCGCATAGCGTGGGCGGATGCGGCTATCAAAGCTTCAAAGGTCATAACCGTAAATTAGGGTTGATGTCTGCTTTGTGCGCCAGGTCAATTATTACACCTTGAAAACTAAGTCAGCTTTCTTTACCGTGAAATCTGTTCATCTCCTGACCACAGAGGCACCCCATGACGGCCGAAGGTGTTATTCGTCGCGCGAACGAGGCTGATTTTCCCGCCCTGTCGCGTATTTGCTTAGAAACCGCCAACGCCGGAACCGACGCCACGGCGCTCTACTCCGACCCGGCGCTGCCCGGCCTGCGTTTTGTTATTCCGTACGCGCGCTTTGCACCTGAGTTTGCTTACGTACTGGAACAACAAAGTGAGGTGGTGGGCTATGCCGTCGCTACACCCGATACGCGCGCATTTGAGGCTGAGCTAAACACATCGTGGTGGCCTCGCCTGCAACAGCAGTACCGCGATTACACGCCTCGCGCCCCGCTGGATAGCAAAGTGCTGGATGCGATTCACCAACCCGATGAAGCCGCAGAACAGCTGGTGAGCCAGTGGCCCGCACATCTGCACATCAACCTGTTGCCCGCGGCACAACAAGGTGGCTGGGGACGTAAATTGATTGAACAGTTGCTGCACGAGCTGCGGGCAGCAGGCGTACCCGGGGTTTACCTTGGTGTCAGCCTGCAAAATGAGAAAGTCTGTGGCTTTTATCAGCGCCTCGGCTTCACGCCGATTCTGCGCAGCAACGCCATCTACATGGGCCAATTACTCTGATTGAGGCACCGCATGACTAGCCTGCACCTGCAAAACGTGAAGAAGTCCTATGACCATGTCAACGTCATCCACGGCATCGATCTCACCATTAACAGCGGTGAGTTCGTGGTGTTTGTGGGCCCATCCGGCTGTGGTAAATCAACCCTGTTGCGCATGATTGCCGGGCTGGAAGAGATCAGTGACGGTAAGTTGCTGATTGAAGGTGCAGATATGACTCAGCAACCCGCCACTGAACGCGGGATTGCCATGGTATTTCAGTCTTATGCCCTTTATCCCAACATGACGGTGCGCGGCAATCTGGCTTATCCGCTGGAGGTGATGAAAAAATCCAAAGCTGAGATTGAGCAGGCGATTAACAAGACGGCAGCGAGCCTGCACCTGACTGAACTGCTGGACCGTCTGCCGCGCGCCCTCTCTGGCGGCCAACGCCAGCGTGTCGCCATTGGTCGCGCCATTATTCGTCATCCGCGTATTTTCCTGTTCGATGAACCGCTGTCGAACCTGGACGCCGAGCTGCGTTTACAGATGCGCATCGAAATCGCGCGCCTGCATAGCTCGCTGGGTAACACCATGATTTATGTTACGCACGATCAGCTGGAAGCGATGACCTTAGCCGATCGCATCGTGGTACTGCGCCAGGGCCGCATCGAGCAAGTGGGTGCGCCGATGGCGCTGTATCACGATCCTGATAACCTGTTCGTCGCCGGGTTTATCGGTTCACCGAAGATGAACTTCCTGCAGGCAGAAGTCGCGGCAGTTGCGCCTGGTGCGGTGCAGTTGCGTGTACCCGCTTTGGGCATTCACTCGCTGACCATGAAGATTGATGCCGCTTGCCGCGAGGGGCAAAAGGTCACGCTTGGCGTGCGTCCTGAGCATTTTGCACCGGCCAGCCACGACGCTGAGGCCCTGAGCTTTAGCGCGGATTTGTCCTTTAGCGAGATGCTTGGGCACACCAATTACCTCTATCTGGATATTGGCGAAGAGAAGTTGTTAGTAATTGAGGAGCGTAACGCGGCGGAGCATGAGATTGGCGAACGTGTGAGTTATCAGATTTGCGCTGAGCGCGGCATGCTGTTTGATGAGCAGGGATTGCGGTTGCGTTGATGTTCTCCGGTGCGCATCAATGCGCACCCTACGAAAACCGCTTACGATTGCCATAGGGTTGCCATTTATGGCGACCTGAGACTAAACGACTTCCTCATCCGCCTTCGCCGCCAGTAAATCCAGCAACTTATTCACCGCGAACCCTGCCGCACCTTGCGCCCACATACGATTGGACTCAGTGAGGAACTGCAGCGGTGTCATGTGTGGCGTCAGCTTCAGACGGTAAGTCTGGAAACTCTGGGTGATGTGATCGAGCAAAATGCGTGATGCCATTTGCGGTTCCATCGCCAGATACACCACATCGGGATCGTACGCCACGGAAAGGTTTGCCAGGGATATGCCCAGATGCTGCCCTGCCTCCGCCAGTATGGTTAATACCTCAGGCGTGGGCTGCAGGTCCAGATCGCGCAGTGTCTGTGGCGCCGCCTCTTTCATCGTCACAGCCACGCGCTGCAAAATAGCCTGGGATGAGGCAACATCCTCCAGCAACCGTTCAGAGCCATCACCCAGCAGCGAGACGCCAATTTCTCCGGCTTTACCATGGCGACCGCGATAGAGTTGACGGTCAAGCAAGATCCCCGCACCGATGCCTTTACCGAATGTGGCAATCACCGCTGACTGTGCATGCCCCAACTGACCAAACACCAGCGCCGCCATCGCCAGCGCGTTGGCATCATTTTCAATAAATACCGGCAGCGAAAAACGCTCTTCCAACAGGCGTGCAATCGGTACATTGTTCCAGCCCAGCGCGCGGGATAATACGCAAACACCGTTACTGGCATCCACCAGTCCGGAGAGCGCCAGACCAATAGCGCCGACTTTTTTTGCCTTCCACACCACGCAGAAACTTTGCCAGTGCATCACCCAGCTGTTTAGGCGTCATGGCGCCGGAAGGGATTTGCTGCTCGCCGATAATATTGCCGCTGAGATCGGTTAAGACAATCAGGTTACGTTCGGCGTTGAGCTGAATGCCGACCACGCTGGCGTGATCTGGATTCAAACCCAGCAACGTTTTGGGTCGACCCATTGAAACGCGACGCAGCCCCAGCTCCTGCACAATGCCACCGGAGAGCAGGCGATTCGTGGCCTGAGAAACCGTCGACATACTCAGGCCGCTTCGCACTTTAAGATCGGATTGGCTGATTGGCGCATTTTCGACAATCAGTCGCAAGATGCGGGCAGTGACGTTGGGAGCGGTCATGGATCTCTTTATCTGCTAGTGAAGGGTTAAGCCGGTTGCTGACTGAACTGGCTCGCCAAACGTAACGCGCCGCTAAGCGCATCCTCCTGTGGCGGCACCAACTGAGCCACAATCGCGGCCGGCAGCCAGGGTTGAATCGGTACGGCTAAGCCGCCCATCAGCGCCAGCTTGCCATGGCTGCGGGCCAACAGCGGCTGCACCATCTGCTCAATCTCGGCTGCCGTTTGTTGCAGCAGTGCCACGGCGTGTTCATCGCCCTGCTGCGCAGTGGCGAAAATCTCTGGCACCACCCGGCCCCAGTCAGCGGGCGTTGCCTGCTGTGACCAAATGAGCATCTGTTCCGGGCTGTGTTGATGAAGTGCCATGATGCGTTCGGTCAGCGGTGACGCGGGCACAATACCTTCCTGTGCCAGCAGCGCTAATCGCCGTGCGCGTCGCCCGAGAATCGCACCTGAGCCGTCATCGGACAAGGCAAAACCCCAACCGCCCAGCAAGGTAAACTGTGTGCCATCCCAGGCGGCCCCCTGGCTGCCCGTCCCGACAATAAACACCGCCCCCGGCGCACCAGCATGTGCGCCCGCGCAGGCGATCTCAACATCGGTAAACAAGTAACGTGCCTGTGAGCGTGGCTGCCAGCTCTGTAGGCGGGCGTGGACCGATGCCACATTAACACCCGCCAGCCCCGCCACCAGGGTGGTGCGATCACGTGCCTCAGCGGCTAAGCCAGCTTGCAGAAACAGCTCATCAATAACGTTTTCAACCGCCTGAATAGCCCCATCAAACTGCGACCAGACATTGGCAGGCCCGCCTGTGGCTTCAGCCAGCACACGACCGGCGCTATCTGTCAGGCGTCCACGACAGTGCGTACCACCGCCATCAATTCCCAGCAAAAGTGATTGCACGCGTTTCCTCCTGCCTGCCGCACACGGCATGACGCTTATAGATGTGCGAAAGATAGGGGAAAAAAACTTAAATCGCAATCACAAATAAATACGCATTCCCTATAGTTAATTAATTTTCATATAAATCATAAAGATAATTAAATTTAACAGTTTGATACCTGGGTTACTGATTGACATTAGTTTTTCTGGCGTAATAAGTTAACGGTCAGATTATCAGCAGCCTGATGGGTCGGGCAGCTAACAGGCAACGGGCTTCAGGGGTACAACATGAAAGTGGGTATTATTGGTCTGGGCTTTCGTCTTTCCCATGTGGTGAAAGAGTTCAACAAAGCCGACGCAGAGTTCTCCGTAGTGGGTTACGTCGATCCAGCGCCTGCTGGCTTGCCGAATCTTCACACCTTTGGCATTGATGCAGGCGTGGCATTCGACAGCGTTGACGCCCTGTTACAGCATGGTGGCTTTGACCTACTGCTGGTGGGTTCACCGAATTTCATGCACCTTGAACACATTCGTCAGGGTCTGGCTGCGGGTTACACCGTCTTCACGGAAAAGCCGGTGGTGATTAATGAAGAGCAGACCATGGCGATGGCGCAACTGGTGCAACAATATGGCCATGAGCGGATTCTGGTGGGTCTGGTGCTGCGTTATTCCCCGCTGTATCACGATTTGCTGAACGCACGTGATGAGCATCGTCTGGGTGAAATCACCTCCATTGAAGCCACTGAGCACATCAAGCCCTATCACGGTGCCTTCTTCCAGCGCGACTGGCGTCGTCTGGAGAAGTATGCCGGCCCTTACATTCTGGAAAAATGCTGCCACGATATCGATCTCTATCAGGGGTTAGTGGGTGAGCGCCCAATACGGGTGGCCAGTTTTGGCGGACGTAAAAACTTCACGCCACAGCATGCGCCTACCGGCGCGGTCACGCCGCAGTCGGAGGTGTATCACGTCAAACCTAGCGGCTGGTCGAGCACCGATGCGGTGTTTGATGGCGATGCGGATATTGTGGATTATCAAACCGCACTGATTGAGTACGCCAACGGCGCCACCCTCGCCTTCCACGCCAACCTCAACGTCCCGGATGAGTTCCGCCGCTTCTGCGTCATGGGCACTGATGGCATGGCTGAGGGGGATTTTGTGCGTAACTACTTCCGCGTACACAACGCCCGCACTGGCGAACGCGAAGTGGATACCACCTACAGTGGCAATGCCTATGATGGCCACTACGGTGCCGATGCGCTGATGGCAGAAGAGATCGTCAAACACATTAAACAGGGCACCCCGCTGAAAGTCTCAGTCGTGGATGCCCTGGAAGCGGGTCTTACTGCGATTAAAATCGATGAAGCGCGAAAATCGAAAACCGTGGTGGATATGACAGAGAGCTGGAAACAATTTGACGCCAGCCTGGGGAAAACCGCGACCGTTTAATCAGCGCGAGTATGGGTGGGCAGCGACGGGCGGCCTGAGGGCCGCACCTTACCAATCGCATCCTACAGACCGCAGAGAGTAATGATGTCGGGCGCACCTTGGTGCGCCCGACAGGTTTAAACCGTTTCATTCTCCAGCTTCTGCCGTTTGCGCAGGTGCGGGAAAATTGTCATCCACACCGCCACCACCACCAGCGTGCCGATACCGCCGAGCGCTGCCGCTGGCACCGCCCCCATCCAAGCCGCCAACATGCCTGATTCAAACTCGCCCAGCTGGTTTGAGGTATTAATGAAGATGGCATTGACCGCATTAACACGTCCACGCATGTCATCCGGCGTATCCAACTGCACCAGCGCCCCACGGATCACCATACTTACCATATCGAAACCGCCGAGTGCCGCCAGCGCCAGCAGCGACAGCCACAATTGGGTCGAGAGCGCAAACACCAGTGTCGCGACGCCAAAACCAGCAACCGAGCCGAACATGATCATGCCGACGTGCTTTTCCAGTTTATGACGGCTCAACCATACGCCCACCAGCAATGCCCCGACAGAAGGTGCACCGCGCAGCATGCCCAATCCCCAAGGACCGGTATGCAGAATGTCCTGGGCAAAAATAGGCAGCAGTGCAGTTGCTCCACCGAGCAATACGGCAAACAGATCGAGGGAAATCACCCCGAGCACGTCCTTACGCTCGCGAATAAACCGTACACCCGCAAACATATTGGTGAGGTTCATCGGCATACGCACCTGCGGTGGGCGCTCGTACCGCAATCGACTGACCAGCACGAGAGAAATCAGGTAAAACAATGCCGCGACGCCATACACCACATCGGGGCCCGCAACATACAGTAGGCCACCGAGGGTCGGTCCGATAATTACCGCCGCCTGACCGCCGACGGAGCTGGCGGCCATCGCTCGCGCCAGAATCGACGGCGGCACCAACGCTGGCAGCATAGAGGTAATGGAAGGCCACTCAAGGGCTTTAGCAACGGAGATCAGAAAGACCAATCCCCATATTTCGATTTTGTCCGCCCAGTGCAGTAGCGTCAGCACCACCAGTCCCAACAAGGCCAGACACTCAATCAACTGCCCCAATAAGACAATGCGACGACGATCAAACTGGTCAGCCAGATGGCCTGCAGGCAGAGCCAATAGTACAGAAGGCAAGAATTGCATCAGTCCTATCATGCCAAGCGCCATCGCACTGTGGGTGATGGCATAGATTTGCCAGCTGACCGCAACGGAGAACATCTGAAAACCAAACGATGAACAGGTGCGTGCCAACCAGAAGGCGACAAACGACCTGTGCCGCAACAGCGAATCTTCTGCTGCGGATACCTGTGAACCCATAGTTTTTATCCCATCCTCAATCACTGTTCCGGCTGGCGTCATTGCACCAACCTGGTGAAAAGCCCTTTGCTGGCTCTCTTTATGTTTTTCCGGCCACAGAGTGCGGCATCTTGCAGGTACAGGCAATGGCTAGCCGTGCGCTTTAAAAACAGTTGCTTATCTTAAATTCTGCTAAGCATAGAGTTCTGAATATTAGCAGGCTGATTGTTTTCAACCGAAAATATCCAAATCATTCCGAAAGTTCCAATAACTATTTAATTATTACCGCTTCGCTGGCAATTATCTCTTTATCAGAGACAGCTAAAAAACGTGATCTTTTCAAACAAATCGGTCTATATTGGAAGTGTAAAAATCACAGCAGTCTTGCCGTCCTTATAATAATTAAGACGCTCCAATTAATTAATTTATTCGCAGAGATAAATGGAAAACAGTTCATACAATCCTTATGTTACTGAGCGTATCCGTCGCTTCGACGGCGCACTGACCGGTGTCTGTTATTCAGCACCCTTTATGCATTGTGAACAGGAAAGCCCGAGATTACTTAACGGATGCAACATAATTTCACTGCACAATCAGTTGCCCGATACGCCTGAATTAATAATCATCCCTTTAGCGGGAAATATACTGACGCGCTTTTTACAGGCACCGGAAATTTATTCCAGCCTGCAGTCAGAGAATGTGCGTCTGGCAATCAACTATACCGGTTTACTTCAGCAGGATAAGGCCTTGCGGGAAGCAGCTCAGCATTTTTCTTTCTGGCTTTATGATTTGGCGCCACCGGGTACTTGCTGGAAGAATATTGCTTCATTTCCCTTTAGTGGAATAGTTCTGACTGATGAATTCTTCAACGATAATTATCTCAAGTTTAGCTTTCCATTTCTGCTTGGCTCATGCCGGGAAAGAGAAGCAGAAGTGATATTACGCACGCCGCAGCTATCCCTGCCGCTGGCGAAGTATGAAGACTTACAGCTTTCTGGCTGGCAGGAACAACGCACCAGCAGCGTCCTGATTGAAGTGTAAACGGTTACACAAAACTCCGCACCTTGGCGTTAAGGCCCGATCTCTTCGGGGATAACGCTTTAATTTCCTCATAAAATGTCGCACTACTACCATTCCAGAAGTGCAATGCACTAAAAAAATCAAACCCGTTAACGTTTTTAAGATAAAATTTAACGCAAAGGGATCATCTGGCGTCATGGAAGCGCGCCGATCGTACATCTTAAGTCACTTCGTACTCTATGTCGGAAAACAACCCAATGCGTTGTTTTCTTTTAAGTTTATGGCAAAGAAAGAGGTTAATATTATGGGGAAAGCTTCCTCATCTTTTGGCGTGATTCGTTTCCTGACAGTGCTGTTCGCGCTGCTCACGGGCGCATTTATGCTGGTTGGCGGCGTTTGGTTAGCCGCCATTGGAGGTTCCTGGTACTACGTTATTGGCGGTGTGATTATGTTGATCACCGCTGTCCTGCTGTGGCGTCGTAGCGGCGCAGCAATCATGCTGTATGCCTTACTGCTGTTGGCTACGCTGGTGTGGGGTGTCTGGGAAGTCGGTTTCGACTTCTGGGCGCTGGCACCACGTACCGATGTGCTGGTGATCTTCGGCATCTGGTTGATTCTGCCGTTTGTCTATCGCGGCCTGAACCATGCGGGTAAAGGTGCTCTCGGTCTGATGGCCGTTGCATTGATTGCCAGCGTACTGGTTCTGGCGTGGGCGGTATTCCACGATCCGCAGGAGCTGAATGGTGAAATCCCTGCGGCGGCGGATAATGCCCCGCAAGCGCAGCCATTGAGCAACATCAAGGATGCTGACTGGCCAGCCTATGCGCGTGACCAGCAAGGCACCCGCTTCTCACCATTAAAGCAAATCAACAGCGGCAACGTGAAAGATCTGCAGGTGGCCTGGCAGTTCCAGACCGGCGATCTCAAGACCCCGAACGATCCGGGTGAAATCACCGACGAAGTAACGCCGATTAAAATCCGCGACACCTTGTATCTGTGTTCACCGCACCAGATTCTGTTTGCGCTGGATGCGACCACCGGTAAGCAGAAATGGAAATTCGATCCGGGCTTGAAGCCGAATCCAACTTTCCAGCACGTTACCTGCCGTGGTGTTTCTTATCATGAAATGCCTGCTGCCGCTGATGCAGCCAACACACAGCCTGCGCTGTGCTCGCGCCGTATTTACCTGCCGGTAAACGACGGTCGTCTGTTCGCACTGGATGCCGAAACCGGTGAGCGTTGCCCATCATTCGGTAACAACGGTGAGCTGGATCTGCAGCACAAACAGCCGGTGCTGACCCCAGGTCAGTATGAGCCGACTTCCCCACCGATCATCACTGATACCACTATTGTGATTGCCGGTGCGGTCACCGATAACTATTCAACCCGTGAGCCGTCAGGCGCCATCCGTGGCTTTGACGTCAACACCGGTAAGCTGCTGTGGGTGTTTGATCCGGGCGCGAAAGATCCTAACGCGATTCCAGATGACGAACACAGCTTCACCATGAACTCGCCTAACTCTTGGGCACCGGCGGTGTACGATCCAAAACTGGATACCGTTTACCTGCCGATGGGCGTTTCCACTCCAGATATCTGGGGCGGCAACCGTACACCTGATCAAGAGCGTTATGCGAGCAGCGTGCTGGCCCTGAATGCCACTACCGGTAAGCTGGTATGGTCATATCAGACGGTGCATCACGATCTGTGGGATATGGACCTGCCGTCACAGCCGACGCTGGCCGATATCACCGACAAAGAGGGCAACACCGTACCGGTGATTTATGCCCCGGCGAAAACCGGTAACATCTTTGTATTGGATCGCCGTACCGGTAAGCCTGTCGTGCCAGCACCAGAGACGCCAGTGCCGCAGGGTGCTGCGAAAGGTGACCACGTTTCTCCTACTCAGCCGTACTCCGAACTGACCTTCCGTCCGAAAAACAATCTGACGGACAAGGACATGTGGGGCGCGACTATGTACGACCAGCTGGTGTGCCGCGTGATCTTCAAGCGTCTGCGCTATGAAGGTCCGTTCACGCCGCCGTCTGAGCAGGGTACGTTGGTATTCCCAGGTAACCTCGGCATGTTTGAGTGGGGTGGTATCGCGGTTGATCCACATCGTCAGATCGCGATTGCTAACCCAATGGCGCTGCCGTTTGTCTCTAAACTGGTGCCACGCGGTCCGGGTAACCCGATCGAACCCCCAGCTGATGACAAAGGTGGTTCAGGTACCGAAACCGGTATCCAGCCACAGTATGGCGTGCCTTATGGTGTGGAGCTGAATCCGTTCCTGTCTCCGTTCGGTCTGCCGTGTAAACAGCCAGCATGGGGCTATGTCTCTGCTGTTGACCTGAAAACCAACGAAACCGTGTGGAAGAAACGTATCGGTACCGTTCGCGACAGCGCACCGGTTCCAGTGCCGTTCAAGATGGGTATGCCAATGCTGGGCGGCCCAATCACCACCGCCGGTAACGTGTTCTTCATTGGTGCGACTGCCGATAACTATCTGCGCGCGTTCGATACCAACACCGGGGAAATGCTGTGGCAAGCACGTCTGCCAGCCGGTGGCCAGGCAACACCGATGACCTATGAAGTGGATGGCAAGCAGTATGTTGTCATCGCGGCAGGCGGTCACGGTTCGTTTGGGACTAAGCTGGGCGATTATGTGATTGCTTATGCACTGCCAGATGCGAAGTAAGCCTCTGGGTTAAAATGACAAAGGCGGGCTGAGAAGCCCGCCTTTTTATTGCTTCACGTTCTGCAGCTAACAGATGCGCAATGAATTGCGCCGCTACGGTTTTTTTAACACTCGTGCATTTAACAATGCGCATAGCGCCATGATCACACAGGTCGCCAGAAACACGGGCTGCATGCCGAATGCGCCGCCGACAAATCCACCAAACAGCGGGCCCGACACCTGGCCGACATATTGAGCCGAAGTCGAATAGCCCAGCATTTTCCCCACCTGCCCTTGCGGCACGTTATGGCGAATCAACGCCGTCACACAGGGCATCAACCCGCCCAGCGCCATCCCCATCAGGAAACGCAATACCACCAGTTGCCAGGCTTGGGTAATAAACGCCTGGGGAATCAGCAGCACGGCACAGGCAATCAGGCCATAAACCAACACCCGTCCATGCCCGACCCGATCCGCCAGTCGGCCCAAACGCGGTGCAGAGAGAATGCTGCCCAATGCGGCGGCGGCCATCACCACCCCCGCCGTGACCGTAATGGCATGTTCACCCTGGACAAACTGGCCGATATACAGCGTGATAATCGGTTCAATCGACATGTTGGCGAAAATCAGCAACATGCCTGATAACCACATCAGCCTGACTACCGGCAGATTAATCGATTTATCTTCCTCAATATTGCTCTGCGCCGCTTTTTTACCGGCTTGACGCGGTGCTTCTTTTAACAAAAAGGTGGTGGCAAGGAAGGCGAGGAAAATCACCGCACCGGTCAGCCAGAAGGTGTGACGAATCCCGATCAGGGGTGGCAGTATCCCGCCCAGCAGCGGCCCCACCACGTTGCCCGCCATAATGCCGGATGACAATACCCCCAGCGCCCAGCCAGTCTGCTCTTTAGGCGTCTGCGACGCCACCAGAATGGTTGAGCCAGAGGCATAGCCACCTAATAAACCGGCTAACAAGCGCAGCGCCACCAACTGCCACGGCGCGGTCGCCATACCAATCAGTGACATGGCTATCGCCATCCCAAGGCTGGCTCGGATCAGCATCAATTTACGGCCATAGCGATCGGCCAACTTACCCCACAATGGTGCGGTGAGCGCCGCGCTCAGGAAGGTGGCGCCATAAGCGGCCCCAGACCAACGGGCAATCGCGGCAGGTTCCTGCACGCCAAGCTGCTGCACGTAGAGTGGTAAAAAAGGTAACAGTAACGTCATCGCCACGATGGTACTGAACGAACCCAGCACGCAGACACACAAGTTACGCTTCCAGTGTTGCTGCTCAGGCGCTAACACGGTTGAAGAGGACGACATAGTGATTTCCCTGTTTTTGCTTTTTAGCAGGCTAACAGCGCTGAAGCGGAGAAAACAGGGTGAGAGGGATATTTGCCAACCAGCGCAACATTGTTGCCAGATAACAACAATCAACCTTCACCTAATGTATTGATGAGTGCATCACACAGCAGCGTGACCGGTGATGAAGGCTGTGGCTGCTCTTTAAGCAGTAAATAGCTGTGCAAGCGATCCATCTGCCACTCCGGTAACACCTGTTGAATTTCCCCACGCCCTAACGCCTCTTGCGTCATATACGCAGGCAGATAAGCAATACCTGTGCCCGCCAGCGCCGCATTCAGCAGCGCCATGCTGTTATTGGCGCGAAAGCGGCTGTGCACGTCCAGCGCCAGTCGCTGTTTGTCGCGACGAAATGGCAGTGCAGCGGTATGCGCTGGGCCGTGGAACAGCAGCAAATCGTGGCGGGTCAGGCGTTCAGGATGATCGATAGCAGGATGCGCCGCCAGATAATCGGGCGTGGCATACAAGCCCCACTCAATCGTGCTTAATTCCCGAAAATTGGCCACTTCCGGCGGCCGGGCGCGGATCACGATCGCGACATCTGCACTGGGTTGTGGGTCGTCACTGGTGGTGAGTTCAAGGTCGACGTTGATGTGAATATGACGGCGGATAAAGTCATTCAGGGTGGGCACCACGCACTGGCAACCAAAGGTGATGGGCGCCTGCAAGCGCACATTCCCGGCAGGCAGTTGATGCACCTGCTGCACAAAGGCATCGGCACGATGCATCTCTTCCAGCATGCGAGTACAGAACGGATAGTAAGCCTGCCCCAGCTCGGTCAGCACCACCTTGCGCGTGGTGCGTTGCAGCAGTTTGATGCCGAGCCGCACTTCCAGCCGGGCAATTTCACGGCTGACATGCGATTTAGAGATACCCAAGGTTCGCGCAGCTTCACTAAAACTTTGCCGCTCTACGACGCGCGCAAACAGCATCATAGCGGTGAGATTATCGCTGTTGTCCATGTTCTCAGGCAGGTGAAGAAAGTGAGAACTGAAGATTATAACAATGTCCGACTGGTCGCCATTAATGGCAACCCTACAAAATCATCCCATCATTTTGTAGGGTGCGCATTGATGCGCACATAATCCTGATGCGCTCAACTGGCCACCGCCAACGGGAATAACAAACGTTCCTGTTCAACGCGACGCTGGCGGCGTAACTGGCCCGGCGTGACGCTAAAGTAATTTTTAAAGGTGCGGGTGTAGGCCTGTTGGGTATCAAACCCGTAGCTCATCGCCACCTGTAAAATCGCTTCATCACTGTTAATCAGCGTGAGCGCTGACTCAGTCAACCGGCGCTGGCGAATGTACTCTGCCAGAGAGAAGCCCGTGTGTTGACGGAACAGACGTTGTAGATGCCAGCGGGAGTATCCCGAGCGGCGTGCTACTTCATCCAGATGCAGATCGTGACCTAAGTTGTCTTCTATCCAGTCCAGCAAACTACGGATAAATTCGCTCTGATTCATGGGAACCTCCTGCTTCGACAATATGTCCAGTGCAGTCACTGTAGCGCGTTAAATTTATCCCTTAATTAGGAGAAAATTAGCGCAGAATTAGCAAGGAGGGAGAGCAGTGTAATTATCTACTAAGAATCCGAAGGTAAACTGCGTTCATCAGTCTGGGAGAACACTATGCGCGTGCTGCTGGTAGAAGATGATGAAATGATTGGCACCAACTTGCAGCAGGCGCTGGAAGCGGCGGGCTGGTCAGTGGACTGGGTGCGCGATGGCGTGTATGCCACCAATGCCTGGTCTGAGGGCGGCTATACCTGCGTATTGCTTGATTTAGGCTTGCCGCGTGAAGATGGCATCCACGTCTTGAAACGTGCTCGCACCCGAGGCGATATGACGCCGGTGCTGGTACTGACAGCGCGTGACACCGTACAACAGCGCATTCAAGGCCTTGACAGCGGTGCCGATGACTATTTGCTCAAACCCTTTGATTTGCAAGAGGTACTGGCGCGCATGCGTGCAATCACCCGACGTCGTCACGGTGCGGCGGATTCCCTGTTAGGTAGCGGCGATGTGCAGCTGGATATGATGACGCGCGAGGTATTGTATAAAGGCCAGCGCGAACAACTCACCGCCCGTGAATATGCGCTGCTGTATGCACTGCTGGAACGTCCCGGCGCGATTTTATCGCGTGAACAATTAGAAAACCGCATCTACGGCTGGGGAGAAGAAGTCACCAGTAACGCCGTTGATGTGCTGATCCACGGCATGCGCCGCAAGCTTGATAACGAAGTGATTCGTAACGTACGCGGCCTGGGCTGGCGAGTACCGGCAATATGAAACCTTTCACCTTTATGCGCTCCTTGCGTAACAAATTGCTGCTCACCCTGGTGCTGTTGCACCTGGCGATGATTGGCGGCGTCACCTGGTACTTCTACCACTGCTATGGCGACATGATGGGCACCATGAAGGACGATCAACTCGCGAAGATCGCCGATGCCTGGTCATCCAGCCAACGCATGCCCGCGCTGATGCCGATGGTGATGCAGCAAGAGAAGCTAAAAAGTACCTACATCGTGCAGTTGTGGGATGACCACAACCACCTGCGCGCCAGTTCCTGGCCTGCGTTACAGGCACCGCTCCAGCCCAAAAAAGGCTGGTCAGATTTGAAAGTGGGCGACTGCGGCGATGACTGTGAATGGCGTGTCTATACCCGCCCCGGTGAGTTGGGCAGTGAAATTGGCAATATTCAGGTGTTGCATAACATTGGCTACATGAAGAGCTTGATGGTGAAGCGGGTACTTTCCGCCATCATTCCGTTGATGCTAATGATGCCACTCTCGCTGCTGGTGATATGGTTGGTGGTGCGCGCGATTACCCGAGATTTACGCGTGGCGTCGCGGCAAATTGCCGCCCAGGAAACACTGCACCCGCACGCTGTTTCACCCAACAGCCTGCCCGATGAAGTGCTGCCGCTGGTCGCGGCTTATAACTCGCTGCTGGATAAACTGCGTGCGGCCTGGTCTTCACAGCGTCAGTTCCTCGAAGATGCCGCGCATGAATTACGCACGCCGGTGACCGCCGTCACTCTCCAACTGGAAAATCTGCGTCAGCATATTCAACCGGGCGAGGCCAGCCGACAGTTTGACCAGTTGGAAGCGGGCGTCACGCGCACGCGCCATTTGGTGACGCAACTGCTCAACATCTCGCGGCAGGAAGACCAGTCGGTGGTGGCCTCCGTCGAGACCATCGACATCGACGATCTACTCAAAGAGAGTATTGAACAACTGATGGTGGTGGCAGACAAACGCGGGATTGATATTGGCTTTAACGGCACGACGCATTACCGCCTGCACGCCAGCCGCTCTGATTTGCGCAGCCTGTTCGATAACCTGATAGGCAATGCCATGCTACACACGCCAGAGGGCAGCCTGGTGGATGTGCTGTTACATCGCGTGGGCAATCACACCGTGGTGGATATCGTCGATAATGGTCCAGGCATGCCGGAATCCTTTATTGAACGCGCCTTTGACCGCTTCACACGCTCGCCGGATGTGCAGGCACAAGGCAGCGGCTTGGGGTTGTCCATTGTTCGTAGCGTGGCGCAAAAGCATCAAATGCAGGTGGCGCTGTCCAACTGTCATAATCCGCAAGGCGAGATTTCTGGCTTGCAGGTACGTGTGACCTTGCCTTGATTCGACGGATGCTAACGTTTTCGGTAGAGCGCGGTCTTCAGGCCGCGCGATAAATCGCGCCACTCCCTCCTTTTCAACATCCCATCAAATTACCGCTGTACGCGACAACGTAATCGGTTGCGGGGTTCCGTTCGCAACACGCCTTTTTTGTGATCATAGTCACATTTTAAATGAATCAAAATGCAACACATTTTGACAAACGTGATCAAAATCTATTTCCTATCGCTCTGTTACAGGCACATTACGCGCACTTGAAAATTCGGCGATTCAGACCGTTTAAAACAACACACTGCCCATCCCCTGGGATCGATTTGACACGATCGCGGCGCATTCGCGGCGATCACAAGCATGTGGATAACAATAATGAAATTTAAAGCATTGATAGCAGGGGCCTTATTGGCCAGCAGCTGGACCGGCGCGGCACAAGCGGCAGACAGCGATCCGCAGTATCTTTCTGACTGGTGGCATCAGAGCGTCAACGTGGTGGGCAGCTATCACACGCGCTTCGGACCTCAGTTCAACAACGATGTGTATCTCGAATACGAAGCCTTTGCCAAAAAGGACTGGTTCGATTTCTACGGCTATGCCGACCTGACCAACTTCTTTGGTGCAGGCAACAGCAACGCTAACGGCATTTTCGACCACGGTTCGCCGCTGTTCATGGAAATTGAGCCGCGTTTCTCTATCGATAAACTGACCGGCACCAGCCTGGCATTTGGTCCGTTTAAAGAGTGGTACTTCGCGAACAACTATATCTATGACATGGGTCGCAACGCGTCACAGCGTCAAAACACCTGGTACATGGGTCTGGGTACTGATATTGATACCCACAGCGATATCGGCCTGTCACTGAACGTGTATGCCAAGTACCAGTGGCAGAACTACGGTGCGGCGAACGAAAATAGCTGGGATGGTTATCGCTTCAAGGTGAAATACTTTGTGCCGATTACCGATCTGTGGGGCGGTAAGCTGAGCTATATCGGCTTCACCAACTTCGACTGGGGCTCGGATCTGCGTGACGAAACCGGTCCATCGCGTACCAGCAACTCGATCGCCTCCAGCCACATCCTGTCGCTGAACTACGATCACTGGCACGTTTCTACCGTGGCGCGTTACTTCCACAACGGCGGACAGTGGGCGGATGGTCAGGAGCTGAACTTCGGCAACGGTCCGTTTGAAGTGAAATCAACCGGCTGGGGTTACTACCTGGTGGTGGGTTACAACTTCTGATTGCAAAGACCAGGTCGCCATAAATGGCGACCCTACGACTATCGTGTGCGGTTTTCGTAGGGTGCGCATTTATGCGCACCTGGTAACATAGGCGCAATGAATTGTGCCGCCACGCATCGCAATAACACCTGTCAAATCTGTGGTTTATAGGCATTCACCATCCAGGGCACGCCAAACTTATCGGTGAACATGCCAAAGCCGTGCGCCCAGAAGGTCGGTTCCCACTTTTTCGTCACCTCTCCGCCTGCCGATAACGCATCAAACCACCGCTTGCCTTGTGCCTCATCCGGCGTTGATAAGCTCACGGAAAATCCTGCGTAATTCGCCTGCGGTGCGCCATCGCTCATCATCAGTTCGCCCTGCCCGATCCGCAGGTGCGCGTGCATTATCTGTTCGGGTGAGAACGTCATGCCAGATGGGCAGCCTTCATCTTCGACAGTTGTTTCGTCTGGCATATCGCCAAAGGTCATTTTGAACAGCAGTTCGCCGTCGGTCGCCTCAAGATAGAAGGCGATCGCCTCTTCGCAGCGGCCGTTGTAAAACACATAGGGAGTAATTTGCATGGTCAGTTCTCCAGAAGTGGAACGTCCAGTGCAAGTGTAGTGCGCAATTTTTAATCAGATGGGAGCCAGGCCGCACTCTTACCTTTGTTGACAGTAACGCCGGAATAATTGCGCCATATAGGCACTCATCGGCGTCAGCGCGGTGTCTTTTCGCTGAATCAAATAGAACGTGGCTTTCGGCAGCGGATCGTCAAGATCAAGGGCGATTAACTGCCCGCCGTGGGTAGGATCTTCAATCACATCGCGCGAAATAATACTGACGAAATCGCTCTTCGCCACCAGACTGGTACAGGCCATAAAGGTCTCACAGGTGACGACGATCTTCGGTGCCATGCCGCGCTCACCAAACAAATCGTGCAACAGTCGGTAATAGCTACCTTGCGGCGTTGGCATGGTCCAGTCACAGTGCTGCAACTCTGCGAGCGATCGCGCATGGGCCATGGGATGCCCTTTGCGCATCACCACCTGATAATCACGCTGCATCAAGCGTTCAAAAATCAGCTCCTGATCCAGATGGTGTTGATCGTAGGTATTGATGGTGAAATCCAGTGCGCCCTGACGCAGTT
Source organism: Type-D symbiont of Plautia stali (assembly GCF_001485335.1). Taxonomy (NCBI): domain Bacteria; kingdom Pseudomonadati; phylum Pseudomonadota; class Gammaproteobacteria; order Enterobacterales; family Enterobacteriaceae; species Type-D symbiont of Plautia stali. Next base: position 20,141 of record NZ_BBOC01000008.1, read on the forward strand.
CATGCACCATCGACACCAGTTGCCCCTCAACAATGCGCACCTTCACCAGCGGATATTCACGATGAAACTGAGTGATCACCTGCGGCATGATGGTACGCGCGATACTGCCGCCCACACCAATATTGACCCGGCCACCGGCCAGTCCCAGGCGTTGCTGAATATCCTCCTGTGCCACGCGCAGCTCTTCCAGCACCAGACTGGCATGTCGAAAAAAGTTATCACCGATATCGGTGAGCGTGACCCCTTGCTGGCGTCGTTCAAACAGGCGAGCGCCGAGCGCCAGTTCCAGTTCCTGGATCGCTTTGGTGAGTGCAGGCTGCGATAGCCCCGATAAGCGGCTGGCCGCCCGAATGCTACCCTGACGCGCCACGTCGACAAAGGCACGCAGCTGATGAAGTTTGAGGTTGGCAGGCATGATTTTTGTGATAACCGTTGTTTATCAGTGACAAGATATTCGCATCTTATGCGCACCAATACCATTGTGTAGATTCGGGTTAATGCATAAAAAACCAACACAAAGGATATGCCGATGAAAACCCTCTCCGACCTCGTCAACGCGCGGATACCGCAGATGCAAATCTGGCGTCGCGATCTGCACCATTTTGCCGAATCGGGCTGGCTGGAGTTCCGTACCGCAACCTTAGTCGCTGAAGAACTGCATCGTCTTGGTTATCAGCTGAAGCTGGGCCGTGAAGTGATCGATGCGGATGCGCGTATGGGCTTACCCTCTGACGAAGTGCTGGCGCAGCAAGAAGCCCGCGCGTTAGAGCAAGGTGCACTGCCGCAGTGGATCTCCCATTTCTCTGGCGGTTTCTGTGGCGTTGTCGCCACGCTGGAAACCGGTCGTCCCGGCCCGGTAATGGGCTTCCGGGTCGATATGGATGCACTGGACCAGAACGAAAGCCGTGATGCCGACCATATCCCAACTCGCGAGGGCTTTGCCTCCTGCAATGCCGGCATGATGCATGCCTGCGGTCACGACGGGCACACCACCATCGGCCTGGCGCTGGCGGGCGTGTTGATGGAGATGAAAGATCAGCTCAGCGGCACCATCAAGATCATCTTCCAACCCGCCGAAGAAGGCGTGCGCGGTGCGAAAGCCATGGTCGCTGCAGGCGTGGTGGATGATGTGGATCTGTTTACCGCCATCCACCTCGGCACAGGTGTGCCCGCAGGCGAAATCGTTTGCGGCAGTGATAGCTTCCTCGCCACCACCAAACTGGATGTGAGTTTTACGGGCGTCGGCGCACATGCAGGCGGTAAACCAGAAGAGGGCCGCAATGCTCTGCTCGCCGCCGCACAGGCTACGCTGGCATTGCATAATCTGCCGCAACACAGCGGCGGCGTGGCGCGCGTTAACGTCGGCGTATTGCAGGCGGGCACGGGCCGTAACGTGGTACCGGATTGCGCGCTGATGAAAGTCGAAACCCGTGGCGTCAGCAATCAGGTTAACGACGATATCTATCAGCAGGCCTTGCGCGTCATCGCTGGCGCGGCGGCGATGTATGGCGTTGAGTACGATATCAAACTGATGGGCGGCGCTCGCAGCTGTACACCGAGCCAGCCGTGGGTGGATTTCATCCACCAGCAGGCCGATGCGATGGGCATTTTCACCTCGGTCATTGATACCAAACAGCAGGCGGCAGGTTCAGAGGATGCCACCTACATGCTGGAGCGTGTGCAGCAGCGCGGCGGCCACTCTTCGTATGTGATCTTCGGCTGCGATCTGGCAGCAGGCCATCACAACGCCAGATTCGATTTTGATGAAGCGATCATGGCCACCGCGGTGCAAACGCTGGCCACCCTGGCGCTGAATCAGGCGCAGTTTGGAGGCCAGCGATGAGCCATCACGACTTTATCGATCATTACATCAACGAGAATCAGCCGCGCTTTACTGCGCTCAGCGATGCCATCTGGGATGTGCCGGAAACCCGCTTTGAAGAGACGCAGTCTGCCGCCATTCTGGCCGATGCGCTGGAGCAGGAAGGTTTTCGCGTTGAACGCGGCGTCGGCAATATCGATACCGCTTTTATCGCCAGCATCGGCAACGGCAAGCCGGTGATTGCGATTCTGGGTGAGTTCGATGCACTGGCCGGTTTAAGCCAGCAATCGGGCTGCGCCACGCCACAACCGCTGGTCGAGAACGGCAACGGACACGGCTGCGGGCACAATTTATTAGGCACCGCCGGACTGGCTGCCGCCTTCGCCATCAAAGCCTGGTGGGCGCAGAACGGCCAACGCGGCACATTGCGTTTTTACGGTTGTCCGGGCGAAGAAGGCGGTTCCGGCAAAACCTTTATGGTGCGTGAAGGGCTGTTTGATGATGTCGATGCGGCTGTCACCTGGCATCCTGAAGGGTTCAGCGGCATGTTCAACCTCAGCACCCTTGCCAACATTCAGGCCGCGTTTCATTTCAAGGGCGTCGCCGCGCACGCCGCTAACTCCCCGCATCTGGGCCGCAGCGCCTTAGATGCCGTCACCCTGATGAATACCGGTGCCAACTTCTTACGCGAGCACATCGTGCAGGAAGCCCGCGTGCACTACGCCGTAACCAATACCGGCGGCGTCTCTCCCAATGTGGTGCAGGCCGATGCCGAAGTGCTGTATCTGATTCGCGCACCGGAACTCGACCAGGCCCAGGATATCTATCAGCGTGTGATCAACATCGCCAAAGGCGCGGCCCTGATGACGGACACCACCATGACGGTGCGATTCGACAAAGCCTGCTCCAACTATGTGCCTAATCGTGCGTTGGAAGCGGTCATGGAGCGCAATTTGCATCAGTTTGGCCTGCCCGCTTACAGCGCGGATGAGCAGCAGTTTGCCGCCGAGATCCGTGCCACGCTAACCAAAGACGATCTGCGCAATGCGCGCCTGAATGCGGCACGCACCGGCGGTGAAGCGGGCGTGGCGTGGACAGAGGCGCTGGGTGACAAGATTTTGATGGATGAGGTGGCGCCGTACGCCGTCACGCGCGAGTTGCTGTACGGCTCAACCGATGTCGGCGATGTCAGTTGGGTCACGCCGACGGCACAGTGCTTCGCGCCCTGTTTTGCCTTCGGTACCCCGCTGCACACCTGGCAACTGGTGGCGCAGGGCCGCACCTCGCTGGGTCACAAAGGCATGTGTCTGGCCGCCAAAGTGATGGCCGCCACCGCGCTGACCTTGTTACAGGACGAGGACGCGCTGGCACGCTGTCGTGAGGAGTTTCAGCGTGTGCGCCGCGAACAGCCTTATGTTTGCCCGATACCGGCAGACGTCACACCATCGAAGTTGTCATCCTGAAATAAGCGCGGTGTTCCGACTAAGTGCGTATAAATGCGCACACTACGGGGCTTAGGCGCAGTTGTAAGGTTTACCACAGTTGTAGCGGGCGCATTTATGCGCCCAGAAATATCTAAACACTATAAAAATGACAGCCCCAACGCGGGCATGCAAATACAACAAGACGACCAATGAGGCAAAGCTGATGGAAGTGACTACGGAGAACCGCAGCCCAGGGAAGCTGTTTAACTGGATAGAGCGCATCGGCAATAAAGTGCCGAACCCATTCTTACTGTTTGTCTATCTAATCGTGGTATTGATGGTGGCCACCGCCATTATCAGCGCCTTTGATCTGGCGGTGAAAAATCCCACTAACGGCGAGCTGGTACGCGTCAATAACCTGCTGAGCGTGGCAGGGATTCAGTGGATCCTGCCTAACATCATCAAAAACTTCAGTGGCTTTACGCCACTCGGCTCGATTCTGGCGCTGGTGATTGGTGCAGGCCTGGCCGAGAAAGTCGGCCTGCTGCAATCGCTGATGGTGAAAATGGCCTCACGCGTGAGCCGTCGTTACGCCAGCTATATGGTGTTGTTTATCGCCTTCTTCAGCCATATCTCATCGGATGCGGCGCTGGTGGTGATGCCACCGCTCGGCGCACTGATCTTCCTCGCGGTGGGTCGTCATCCGGTAGCGGGTCTGCTGGCAGCAATTGCCGGTGTGGCGTCTGGATTTACGGCCAATCTGCTGATCGTCACCACTGACGTCCTGCTGTCGGGTATCAGTACCGAAGCGGCGAAAGCGGTGAGCGATACCGTGCACGTCAGCGTGATCGATAACTGGTTCTTTATGGCCAGTTCGGTGATCGTGTTGACGGTAGTGGGCGCGATCCTCACCGATAAATTCGTTGAGCCGCGCCTGCCCGCATGGAACGGCGGTCATCAAGACCGCCTGCCGCCGCTGACGGCACTGGAAAATCGCGGCCTGAGAGCGGCTGGTATTGCTGCACTGGTATTTATTGCGTTGATGGCGCTGCTGGTGGTGCCGGAACACGCACCGCTGCGCAACCCGAAAACTGGCGGCATTATTCCTTCGCCGTTTATTCAGGGTATTGTGCCAATCATCATCCTGTTCTTCTTTGTGGTAGCGATTGCTTACGGCGCAGTGACGAAGCAGATTCGCCGAGCCGATGACATCCCACAGTTGCTGGTCGATCCGATGAAGAGCATGGCGGGCTTTATTGTGATGGTGTTCCCGCTGTCGCAATTCGTCGCCTTCTTCAACTGGAGCAACATGGGCAAGTTTATGGCTATCGGCCTGACCGATATGCTGGAGAGTGCCGGGATCAGTGGCGCACCCGCTTTCCTGGGCCTGATGTTCCTGTCAGCGTTTCTCTGCATGTTTATCGCCAGCGGCTCGGCTATCTGGTCGATTCTGGCACCGGTATTCGTGCCGATGTTTATGCTGCTCGGTTTCCATCCGGCCTTTGCGCAAATGATTTTCCGCATCGCTGACTCTGCCGTCTTGCCGCTGGCACCGATGTCGCCGTTCCTGCCGTTGTTCCTTGGCTTCCTGCAGCGATACCAAAAAGATGCACAACTTGGCACCTATTATGTGCTGATCTTCCCCTATCCTGTAGTGTTCTTCATTAGCTGGATTGTGCTGCTACTGGTCTGGTACGCACTCGGCTTACCGATTGGTCCGGGCGTCTATCCAAGCCTGCACTAAGCGCATCGCCATGGACGGCGATCACACTTCTGTGAACTGCAACGTAGATTGCGAAAATGTCACCGTTACGCCTCTCGGCAACCTCCGATGAATTGATTATTCTGCTATTCCTTCGCTTGCTAACGGTTAATTATTTTTAAAACCCATAAAACCGCGCGAGTTCTGCAAACACCGAGGTTTATCCAATAATGACAACAATCACTTCGACAGGGATGGCGAACAACAACATCGCAGCCGATCGCCGCACCTTAGCCGGGCGCATTGATGCACTGCCTTCTTCCGCAGGGCTGTGGCGTTTTATTACGCTGCTGGCACTGGGCGGATTTTTTGAGCTCTACGATCTGTTTGAAACCGGCTATATCAGTTCTGGCCTACTCGCTGCTGGCGTGTTTCACACGGGGTCTGAAGGGGTATTTGGTTTTGCTGACCAGGCTGCGTTTGCCTCTGCCACCTTCCTCGGCCTGTTTGTCGGTGCCAGCCTGCTTGCGCCTTATGCCGACCGCTTTGGCCGCCGTCTCACCTTTATGTGTGCCCTCGCGTGGTACGGCGTATTCTCACTGCTGATGGCGTTCCAGCAGAGTGCGGAGATGATCATCCTGTTCCGCTTCCTGGTCGGGATTGGTCTCGGCGTTGAGCTGGTGACCATCGATACCTATCTGTCCGAATGGGTCCCCGCGCACCTGCGTAGCCGCGCCTTTGCCTTCTCGTTCTTTATTCAGTTCCTGTCGGTGCCAGCGGTGGCACTGATGTCATGGTGGCTGGTGCCGCAAACCATCCTGAGTCTGGAAGGCTGGCGTTGGGTGGTGATTGCCGGTGCGGTCTGCTCGTTGGTGATCTGGCTGATTCGTAAAAACCTGCCAGAATCTGCGCGGTGGCTGGCACAACAGGGCCGTCATCAGGAAGCGCATAAGGTACTGAGCGAGATGGAAACACGCTGTGGTATCGCGCCGGGTGAAGACTTCTCTAACAGCGATGCCGCCGCACAGCTGCCAAAAAAGGGCCGCTTCAGCGAAATTTGGGCACCGGCTTATCGCAAACGTACCCTGATGCTGGTGGTGATGAACTTCTTCCAGGCGATTGGCTTCTTCGGTTTCGGCAACTGGCTGCCTGCGCTGCTTTCAGGTAAAGGCGCGACCGTGACCCACAGCCTGCTGTATGCCTTTTTCATCACGCTGGCCTACCCGCTGGGTTCACTGATTTGCAGCCGCTACGCCGACAAGATTGAGAACAAATGGCAGATCGTTCTCTCTTCATTGATGACCGTGGTGTTCGGTACGCTGTTCGCGCTGGTCACCAACCCGGTGCTGATGATCATCTGTGGATTCCTGATCACCTACAGCAACGCGTGGCTGACCTTCAGCTATCACGCTTATCAGACCGAGATTTTCCCGACCCATATTCGCGCGCGTGCAGTGGGCTTCTGCTACTCCTTCAGCCGCCTGTCGACCGTGTTCAGCAGTATTTTGATTGGCATTATTCTGCAGTACGCCGGCAGCCAGGGCGTGATCGCCTTTATCGTGCTGAGTATGTTGATGGTGATGCTGTCAGTGGGGATTTACGGTCCGAAGACGCGCGGGCTGGATTTAGAGAATATTTGATTTATCGAAAGGTCGTGGGCGGAAAATAAAGCCGCCCACTATTTCGCGAATTTTTCTAACTGCGCGAATGCAATTTCCCATGGCAAACGCCTGCCACTGTCTTGCATCTGACAATAAGCCCGGCGCGCGCCATCCACTGTAATGATCTGGTGCTCAATCATTTCATTCACAACCCAAAGCGTGCCTCGAACGTCTATCCCCTCCTCTCTGGCAACTCGATTAAGCGCTCTGTCACCGGTTAATAGTGGGCAGATTTCCTGTTTAGCCAAGGCTAACGCAAAACAATCATTACGGCTTGGCCCACGCACACGTTCAATGAGCTCAATGGCGTACATCATAGTGGTTGGGCTCAATTCTCCAATAACCAATCCTTTATCGAGCAAATCGGCATGGTGCGTTTCAAGCTCATCAAAATAGAGTAAATCTGGCACGGTAAATTGATAGGGCAACTCGAAGAGCGCATCTAACAAATCGCCCTCTTCCATATCAATTAAAATATTGGCATCACTGATGAGAATGATCATCCGACCACCCCAACTGTCGCTTGCGGTGAAAGGCGACTAACGAGACACCCATCAGCTCAGCCGCTTTACCTTCGCTGATAATCCCTTCTCCCAGCGCTCGAAAGATTAACTGAGGAAAAAGCGTGGTGCTCTCGCGTGCGACTTGTTCACCAGGTTCCTGCTTTCGCCATTTGCGCGCTGAAAACATCATGATCAGATCTTTGCGCTTGCCCTCAGTTATCACGGCCAGATCGGCAGCGCGGTAAACACAGGCCATCATGCTGAGACCATAATCCATTTTTTGCAGGTAAAGCTCTTGTTCCTCAAGGCGTGTTCGCCGCTTGCCAAAATGTTGCAATACCGCGCCAGCAGGGAAAAGCAAGGCACCGGCAAATCGATTGCAGGCTTTCTCTTCATCCAGATCAGATGGAAGAGAATGATGCAGAATCAAATGACCAAGTTCGTGTGCCAGAGTAAAACGCTGACGGTCACCTGGCCATTTTGCTGAAATAACGATGACAGGAATGGCATCGACCATCGCCTGGCAGCCATCGAATTTGTCGGAGTGATCAACGTCAGTGACAATGACCAAAATCCCATGACTTTCCAGCACATCAATCAAATGCGTTATCGGCTGAGAACCTAATCCCCACTGCTGACGAATATGCTCTGCAACCTTTTCAATCTGCCCGTAATTCTCGATTTGCTCGAGAGGCAGTTGCGGTTGGGTAAAAGCAGGGACCGGAAAATTTGGCCACAGGTTCGCCAGTTCAAGCCACCGCTCAGCCTGATCAATCACATCCGCATGAATCTGCGCCAGCATTTTGGCTGATAGCGTATGACGTTTGCGGTACTCAACATTCTTCAATTCTACCTTGGTCGGACGGAAGAAATATTCATTACGTACGCCCAAGGCGCGCGACATTTTTACTAATACGGCAGAGCCCGGCACACTGAGGTTGTGCTCGTATTTCTTAATCATATTTGCGCTGACGCCTGCTTTTTCTGCAAGCTGCTTCATAGAAAAGCCCGCAGCGGAACGCGCACGTAGTAAACGCTCTCCAAACACACTGACCTCCTGTGGTTTACGAAAAAATTAATTTAATGAATTTCATAAACCAAGATTATGTTCGCTGGGCTTAGCTCTTGCAATCATAGGGAGGAAAAATGAGACGGGGCTTGGGTTGATTTATTGCTTGTGGAAGTGGTGAAGCATCACTGCTGGTGTGCGCAATAAATTGCGCCGCTACCAAATCGTTGCGATCGGTAGCGGCGCAGTTCATCGCTCAGTTAAACACAGCGCGGGGTCTTACTGCCCTTCCAGCACCTTAATATCGGCACTGCCCTGCTGCGGCGCATCTTTACGTAGCTTCGCCACATCCTTCGCCGTCACCGTTGACTTCACGCCATTACCCCAGCTGCCACGGATAAAGTTGACCACATCCGCAACCTGGTTGTCGTTCAGACGCCAGCCGAACGCCGGCATGGTGATCGCCGAAGGTGCGCCCTGCACGCCAGGCAAGGTGCCGCCCACCAGCACGATGTGAATCAGCGAGGTTGGGTCTTCTGCCATCACCACCGGGTTGCCACGCAGCGCCGGATAGAAGCGTTGGTAGCCGCTGCCGTCAGTTTTATGACAGGCCGCACAGCTATCGACATACACCGATGCGCCTGGCTGGCTGTCATCACCTTTCCACAACGCTTTGGCGACCGCATCATCCTGGGTGAACACCGTCTGGCTGGCATCTTTCGCACCGAGAGACTTCAGATATTTAGCAATCGCACTGATATCTTCGTCATTGAGGTACTGCAGGCTGTGCTGCACCACATCGGTCATACCACCAAATACCGCGGTGTGATCGTTGCGGCCAAAGCGCAGGAACTGCTTCAGGTCATCTTCGCTCCAGCGGCCTAAACCGTCACGGTTGTCCCCACGCAGATTGCTTGCGGTCCAGCCATCAATCGGTGCGCTGCTGCCAGACAGGTAATCATTGCCTTCGCCGTTATTCAGCGCTTTTTCCTGCATGGTGATGCTACGTGGCGTATGGCAAGCCCCGCAGTGTCCGAGGCCCTCCACCAGATAGCGACCGCGCGCCAGGGCGGGAGCTTCCTGTGCGGCTGGCTGGAACGCTTTCACGTCCGGCGCAAACATGCCACGCCAGATGGAGAGCGGCCAGCGCATCGACAGCGGCCACGGAATATCGCTGTCTTTGTTTGCCTGCGACACCGGCTGCACGCCATGCATGAAGTAGGCATACAGCGCCTTCATGTCGTCATCGCTCACCACCGCATAGGATGGGTATGGCATGGCGGGATAGAGCGTATCGCCATTTTTCGCTACGCCGTGACGCACCGCTTTCTGGAAATCCTCATAGCTGTAGTCACCAATCCCGGTAGTTTTATCCGGTGTGATGTTGGTGGAGTAGATGGTGCCAATCGGCGTGGCCATCGGTAAGCCACCGGCAAAGGGTTTGCCGCCCGCCGTGCTGTGACAGGCGACGCAGTCACCCGCGCGCGCCAGATATTCACCGCGCTTCACCAGTGCGTCGGAACCTGCTTCGTCCGCCACCGCGACGAAGGTCATCGTGCCCAGAAACAGGGCTAAAATGCTTTTGATCATCGCCTTGTTCCTTATGCCTGTACCAGCGGGCCGGGGTTCTTCAGATACTGTTCACGAATGGCTTTGGCTGACCAGTAACTCAGCGCGGCCACCATACCGGTCGGGTTGTAACCGAGGCCCTGCGGGAACGCAGACGCACCTGGCACAAACACGTTCGGCACATCCCAGCTCTGCAGGTAACGGTTCACTGCACTGGTTTTCGGATCTTCACCCATGATCGCCCCGCCACTCATGTGCGTGGTCTGGTACACGGTGGTATCGAAGTGGGTGCCCGGTCCTTTTGCGCCGCCGATGATCATTTTCGGGTTCATCGCTTCAGTGATCTTACGCATCTTGCCGACCATGAACTGCGCCATCTTGATGTCGTTGTCCTGCCAGTCAAAGGTCATACGCAGCAGCGGCTGGCCGTAAACATCTTTGTAGTTCGGATCGAGATCGAGGTAGTTAGCGCGATAGGACTGGTGCGCACCGTGTGCATCCATCGAGATGTGATGGTTGTAGGTATCCGCCACCGCCGATTTCCACTGGCTGCCCCAGTTCGGCGTGCCCTTCGGCGTCGGCAAACCAGAAATCGGCTTGGTGCCCGCCTGGTTAACCCAGAACGGCGAGCCGCCGACAAAGCCATACGGACCGTGGTCGAAGTTATCGGCGTTGAAGTCATCCACCGCCACACCCGCACCGCCCGCACCGATGAACGGGTTGGTGGTAGTGTTCTTGTCGAACAGCGCCTTGAGAGTCGAAATGTTCTGGTAGGCAAAGTTACGCCCCACCACACCTTCGTTGCTGATTGGGTTATATGGCTTGCCGATGCCTGACAGCAGCATCAAATGGACGTTGTGGAACTGGAAGGCCGACAGGATCACAAGGTCCGCAGGTTGCACCACTTCACGGCCCTGACCATCAAGATAGGTCACGCCGGTGGCGCGCTTCTTGTCATCGGTCAGATTCACACGCAGCACGTAGGAGTTGTTACGCAGTTCGAATTTCGGTTCCTGACGCAGTGCGGGCAGAATATTTACGTTCGGCGACGCCTTGGAGTACATGTAGCAGGCATAGCCGCTGCAGTAACCGCAGAAGTTACACGGCCCCATCTGCGCGCCGTAGGTGTTGGTGTACGGACCCGAAGTGTTAGCGGACGGCATATCGTAGGGGTGATAACCCACTGATTCAGCAGCCTGAGCAAACAGTTGGGCCGAATAGGTGCGTTTCTGCGCGGGCAGCGGGAAATCGCTGGAGCGGTCAGGCGCGTAAGGGTTTCCGCCCTTTTCTTTACCCTGCAGCTTACCTTTAATCGACCAGGCGCTGCCGGAAGTACCAAACACTTTCTCCGCCTGGTCAAAGAACGGCTCCAGCTCATCGTAGCTGACACCGAAATCCTGAATGGTCATACCTTCCGGGATGAAGCTTTTGCCATAGCGCTGCTCATAGTGGCTACGCAGGTTCAGCTCAACCGGATCGACACGGAAGTGTACGCCCGACCAGTGCAGGCCCGCACCGCCGGTGCCGGTGCCCGGCAGAAACGCCGCCAGTTGACGATAAGGTACGGCGGTTTGCGACGCATCGTGACGGATAGTTACGGTGCTTTTCGACAAATCCTGGAACAGCTTTTTACGGATGTTATAGGTCAGTTCATCAATTGACTGCGGATAGGATCCATCGGGATAAGTATCACGATGCGGACCACGCTCCAGCGCGACAACGTTAAGACCGGCTTCAGTCAGCTCTTTCGCCATGATCGCCCCGGCCCAGCCGAAACCGACCACAACTGCGTCTACTTTTTTCAATTCATTTGCCACGGTTACGCCCTCTCCCCGCGAATATCCACTGACGGGAACGGATAACGTTCGCCGCGCTCTACCCAATCCATAAAGTCGGCACGTGCGCCTGGGAAGCCAATCAGCTTCCAGCCCACCATGCCTTGGTTGCCGCCATGGATCGGATCGCTGAAGTACCCCTCGCGGGTGTTCTGCAGCAGGAAGGAGAAGAAGGTTTTAGCCGCCAACTGAGGGAACTCGGCCTGACCGCTCTCAAAGGCGGTGAGTAGCGCGTCTTGTTGTTCACCGCTTAACTCGGCAAATACTTTGCCATGCTGCTTTTTGCTCCAGCTGTCCGCATCGGCCAGCCCGAGGCGATAAATCTGCTGTGGCACCAGCGGAGACTGGTAACCCAGCTCTTTCGGCAGATCGGGATTGAACGGCCCCTGCATATACCAGTTGCTACCCGTGGCGTAAGGGGTATTCATTTGACGATCGATAAACTCCGGCACACCGGCTTCCAGTGCGCCAGGACCGCGTTCATCATTCGGGATCAGGCGCGCAACGGCCGCTTTGAGGAAAGCGTACTCTTCTGCGGTAAACCAGTTTGGTTGGTAATCACGTGCCTGTTGCGGTGCGACAGGTTGCTCTGCTGCCCCAGCGGCCATTGGCACCACCAGCGCGCCCATCGCCGAACTGCCAACCGCCATTGCGGGTGCCAGGGTGATGGTTCTCAGCAGAAAATCCCTGCGACTATGACCATTTTTTTGTTCTGACATGACATTGCCTCAGTACCGCAGATGATGCGGCATGAAAGTTAAGTGATTGCGTTGTATTGTTTTTTTATGGGTGACTTAAGGGATACAGCGTTACTGTTACCGGTAACAATGCGCGTAGTGTAACACCTTCCCCGTTAATAATTTAGTTTCTCGAAACAAATGCGCACAAAATACTTAACAACTGATGGCAGCGCTTTACATCGCTGGGACGATGCTGTCATCGTCAGAAACAACCTACAAAAGACAGATCATGTCTATCAGGGTATAAAAGAGTACACACAACAGCGGAGTGCCTATGTTTAAGTCCTATTTTCCGCGGCCAGCGCTGTTTTTCAGCTCGGCGGCGATTTGGAGTTTGATTGCGATTTTTGCCTGGTTTGGCTTTGCCGATAATCTGCCTGCACTGTGGCCATCGCTACATGCAGCAATACAGCAGCCGTTGCCCACCAATGCTTCCCGTTTTATTCACCCGGCCCAGCTCTGGTTCTATGCCTACTATTGGATAATGGCGTCCATTTTCGCCCTTGCCTGGAAGGTGATTGATAACCATCCGTGGCAGCGCTGGTCGGTATGGGGCGCAGCCCTGATCATCTTCGTCACCTGGTTCGGGGTACAAGTTGGCGTGGCAGTCAATGCGTGGTACGGCCCGTTCTATGATCTGATCCAAAAAGCCTTAACCAAGGCAGGATCGGTGCAAATCACCGAGTTTTACCAGCAAGTTGTGGCATTTTTGGGTATTGCACTCATTGCCGTAGTGATTGGCGTCATGAATTCGTTCTTCATCAGCCACTGGGTATTCCGCTGGCGTACTGCGATGAATAACTACTACATGCACAACTGGCAGCGCCTGCGTCAGGTCGAAGGTGCCGCACAGCGTGTGCAGGAAGACACCATGCGTTTTGCCAGCACGCTGGAAGACTGGGGCGTAAGTTTCATTCAAGCCATCATGACGCTTGTGGCCTTCCTGCCAGTGCTGATTGCACTGTCACACCACGTCAAAGATATCCCGCTGTTGGGTAACATCCCTTACGCGCTGGTGATTGCCGCGGTGCTGTGGTCGGTGTTTGGTACCGGGCTGCTGGCAGTAGTGGGGATTAAATTGCCGGGGCTGGAGTTCCGTAATCAGCGCGTGGAAGCCGCTTATCGTAAAGAGCTGGTGTACGGTGAAGATAATGCTGACCGCGCGTCACCGCCAACGGTCAATGAGCTGTTTAGTCGCGTGCGCTTTAACTATTTTCGTCTCTACTTCCACTATTTGTACTTCAACATCACCCGCATTCTCTATCTGCAGGTCGATAACGTGTTCGGGCTGTTTTTGCTGTTTCCGTCAATCGTGGCAGGCACGATTACGCTGGGTTTACTCAACCAGATTACCAATGTGTTTGATCAGGTGCGCTCTTCGTTCCAGTACCTGATTTCCTCCTGGTCGACGCTGGTGGAGTTGATGTCGATTTATAAACGTCTGCGCAGTTTTGAGCAGATTCTGGCTGATATTCCGCATGATGAGATGATGCGCGAAGCAGCTGAGTAAGTGCGTGAGTGGGTGCGGTTTGATGTCCGCACCCCACCCCCTTAACCCGCCAGCACCGCGAACACTCTCTCAATCGCATACGCGCCAGGATCTTTCACTCCATCCAGACTCTGCTGATTCAGATACGCCGAACGGCCCGCTTTGGCGCTCTGCATTTGCGCCGTGGCATCCGCACCTTGCTGTGCCGCTTTCGCCGCTGCTGCCAGCGACTCACCCGCCACCAGCGCTTCCAGAGCCGGTTGCAGCGCATCCACTAAGGTGCGATGCCCCGGCTGCGCGCCGCCATAGTGCTTCATGCGCTCCAGCCCATGCATCAGCGCCTGCGGTAGCGTGCTACCTTCTTCCAGCTGCTGGCCCGCGCTGGTGAACAGAATCGACATCAACACACCGCTCGATCCGCCCATCACCGTCGCAAGCTGCTCCCCGATCAGCGCCATCAAGGTCGGCAACTCATCCAGCGGCAGCTGCTTGTCACGCAAACCCCGCTGGATTTTTTTCGCGCCTGCGGCAAAAGTTGAACCGGTATCACCGTCGCCGACTTTGGCATCCAACGCGTTCAGCTCGCTCTCCAGATCGATCAGCGTTTGCGTCACACGATCAACGGTCGCAGCCACTTCAGCATTTTCGGATGGATCGAAATCCAGCACGCTGCCCACTTTCTCTGCACTCTGCAAACTGATCGGCGCGAAGTCATACACCGGCACCCAGCCGAGCACTTGCACTGGCGCATTCAAAGCTTCAAGGAACGGCTCTTCCAGCGCCAGCAGCGACAACGAGAAGCCCTTCATATCCAGGGCGCTCACCAGCGTTGCCGGGCCAATCAGATGGGTCACGCGGGCCGCCAGCGGTGACTGCAACACTTCACGCGTCAGCAGCGCCAGCTCAAGCTGTGAGAATCCGCCGAGGTTGTTGATCAGCAGCAGCGCCTGTTTGCCGTCAGGCAATGCCTGCGCCAGTTTATCAGTCATGATACTGCTGATTTTGCGGCTGTTTTGTGTGTCCAGCGTCACTACGCCAGGCTCGCCATGAATGCCCATCCCCAGCTCGCTGTGGCCTGCCGCCACACGGTCATCACGCGTTTCCCCCGGGATGTGGCACGTCGCGAATGCCAGACCAATCGAAGCGGTCGCATCGATGGCGCGTTGTGCCAGCGCCTGAACCTCTTCAAGTGAGTGCCCTTGCTCCGCGGCAAACCCGGCGATTTTGTGTACCAGCACGGTCCCGGCAATACCGCGCGGCTGCGGATTTTCCGGTAGCGCGATATCATCCTGAACCATAACGATTTCGACTTTATAACCGAGATTTTTCGCCTTCTCGGCAGCCAGGCCAAAGTTGAGGCGGTCGCCGGTGTAATTTTTCACTATGAGCAGGCAACCGGCCTCGCCGGTGACGTTGATAATGGCGTTCAATACCGCATCCACGCTCGGCGAGGCAAAGATATCGCCGCACACCGCCGCCGTGAGCATGCCTTTACCGACGAAACCGGCATGCGCGGGTTCATGGCCCGATCCGCCACCGGAGATCAGCGCCACTTTGCTCTTATCCCAATCCGAACGCACCACCACGCGGATCTCATCACCAAGATCGAGGCGGCGTAAGTTGTGCCACGGCGTACTCAGCAAAACCCCTTCGATGGCTTCGTTGACCAGATCGCTCTTCTCATGCATAAAAAACTGGCTCATTGCTTCCTCTCCATTGGTGTTGTCGTTGTAAAAGGTAGCGTATGTGCGGGGAGAATTGGCGGGGCAAAGTGCGGAAATGCAAAGGGCGGCACACGCCGCCCTTGAGTTTCAGATAACTACCGCTTACAGCGCGATGCGCAGTACGCTATCTGGGTTCTTCGGTGGCTCTTTACGGGTGCCAGGCTGCTTAATGCTGACAAACAGGGTTTTGCCATCGGCAGACAGCGCCAGGCTGTTTGGCAGGCCTGGGGCTTTAACTGTGCGCTTCACTTTGTAGGTGCTGGCGTCGATGATGCTGATCTCACCTGCTTTACGGTGCGTCACATACAGCTCGTTACGATCGGCATTGAACAGCACTGCCAGAGATTCTGGCACATCAATCTTATGGATCACTTGCTGAGTGCGCGCATCCAGCACCAGCACCTGGGGCTGCTTGGAGTCGCTCAGGAAGATGCGGTGGCCTTTGGTGTCCAACGCAATGTTCAGGAAGAAGTGATCTTTTTCGCCATCAATTTTCTGACGTTTTTCAATCGCGTTCAGACGCGTATTGATGGTGACCAGCTCACCATCAGCGTTGGTCACGTACAGCTTCTGCGCAGCAGAGTCGAGCGCCAGGCCAGTGCCCATTTTGCCGGTATTCGGCACGGTGCTGACCAGCTTCAGGGTTTTGCCATCCACCACCCACACTACACTCTGCTCACCCAAACCTGTGATATAGACGCGGTCAGTTGCGGCATCGGCCACCAGTTCACGCGGCTGCAGTGGGCGTACGCTCTCACTGCGCTTACGTGCATCCAGCACCAGCGAGTTAATCTCTTTCCCGCTCGTCGCATCCACGGCGGTGACCGCAGCATCACGGGTATTACCGAAGAACAGAGTATTGGTTTTCTGGTTGATGGTGGCACCAAAGGTTGGCAGTTCAGTGCTGATCGTCTGCTTCACCGCCAGATCCTGCGGGTCGAGACGATAAACAGTGCCGCCTTTGCTGCTGGCATTTTGCGCCGTGGCAACGAACAGCGCGTTATCGCTGTTGCTGAACGCCAGTTCGTAAGCACCTTTTGAGATCACCTGGTTCAGCGGCTGAGATTCGGCCGCCAGTACTGCAGAGGATGACAACAGGGCCGTTGCCAGCAGCAGCGGACGCAGCGCCCACGTTGTTTTATTCGCTTTCATAACTTCTCCATAGCAAAACCACCGCCTTTTGGCAGTGAAGTGAAAGCTCGACAGTGCAACCAATTTTATAAAGACAGCCCGAGGCGAGCTGACGAAGGATGATTTTTTTTGAGAATAGTAATCATTTCGTGGGAAAAGTGACAGGAATTTATCAGGTTACCAACGCCGCCAGGGCGCCCGGAGGCACCCTGTCAGCACAGAACGTTAACGCAGACTTATTTGGTCAGTTCGGCAGTCATGTGCACGCCGTTGTTGAAGTTGGCTTCAGTCACTTTATAGGAAGCACCAGCTTTATGCGCCTGAGCAGCGATTTGCGCTTCTGCACCATCAAGCGTTGAGGCACAGGCAATCACGCTTTGCGCGAAGCTGGCGAATGGCAGAACAGACAGGGCAACAACAGCAGCAAAAGTTTTGATAGATTTCATGGTCAATTCCTCAGTCAATGTTTTATCAGATAAGGCGTCATCGCCTTGTTGAGATACATAGTAGGCTGATCATTGAGAAGTAAAAAGCGGAGAGATTTGCCAAAGTTATTCGATTAATTTGAATGACAAGGGCACATTTGGATTAACCCTTGTGCAAAGGGTTAAAAAACCAAGTTTTCATCAATGGGCGGGATGAATGACTGTGTATGGTGCAATGGAAAAGGTCGCCATATATGACGGAGTGCCGCTCACTCAAGCAAAAATGAATACGTATGCTGGTGCGCATAAATGCGCACACTACGAAACTGCGTATACGGGTGTACCTAAATGCGCACCCTACGAAACCGCGCACGATCGTCGTAGGGTTGCCATTTATGGCGACCGAAAAGCCGCTAAAACGAATTTAACCGTGATGACGCACCCGTGTGAAAATGGTGATGGCCGCTAACAGCATCAACACACCACTGGCCAGGAACACGCCGCCAGCCCCTTGCAGGTCAAACATCCAGCCGCCTGCCGCTGCACCTGCGGTGATCGCCAACTGAATCGTCGCCACCAGCAGACCTCCACCGGACTCCGCATCATCCGGCACTGCACGGGAAATCCACGTTGACCAGCCGGTCGGCATCGAACCGAATGCCAGACCCCACATCGCCACACCTGCACCGACCAGCCAAGGCAGATTGCCAAAACTCACCAGCACCACAGCGGTGACGCTCATTACCAGCGCCATGCCGGTCAAGGTCAATGACACACTGCGCGTCACCAGGAAACCGGCCAGCGAAGTGCCGAAGAAATTCGCCACACCGAATGCCAGTAACACCAGCGACAACTGATTAATATTGAGCTGGGCACTGCTCTCCAGGAACGGGCGCAGATAGGTAAAAAAAGCGAAGTGACCGGTAAACATCATGATCACCGCCAGCATGCCCCAGCGCATCAGGCGGTTACGCAGCAGATCCAGCACCCCACCGCTGCGCGCTTTGTTCTCTGGCGGCATGGCTGGCAAGGTAAAGAATTGCCAGAACAGCGCCAGCACACCTAGCACGCCGGTTAACAGGAAGATGTTGCGCCAGCCAATCAAACCGCCCAGATAGCTGCCCAAGGGCGCGGCAATAATGGTCGCCAGCGAAATCCCGCTAAACACAATCGACAGTGCGCGCGGCACCTGTTCTGGTGGCACCAACCGCATGGTGATGGCGGTGGAGAGCGTCCAGAAGCCGCCAATCGCCATGCCAAGCAGCACGCGCGCCAGCAAGATCATCGGCAGGTTTTCAGCAAAAGCCACCAGCAGTGCCGACGCAATCAGTAACAGCGTGAAGGCCAGCATCACCATGCGACGGTCGAGGCGCCGCGTAACGTTACCGATCACCAGACTGGTGAGCAGCGCCACCAGCGCCGTTACCGTCACCGTTTGCCCCGCCTGCCCTTCACTCACCTGCAGCGAGTCGGCAATCGGTGTCAATAAACTGACCGGCAGAAACTCGGCGGTAATCAGGCCGAATACGCCAAAGGCCATGGCAAACACCGCGCCCCATGCGGGTTTATCCACCGCTATACTTGTTTCGACAACTTCAGTATCCAGACTCATTTGCGATCCCCATCACAAAAATTCAGGTTGTAAGCATAGTGAGACAAAGCAAGACGATCTATGATACAAAAACTTTGTTTTTTGATTATTCGTCTGGATTCGTATGAGCCGCTATGAAGATCTGACCAGTGAACTGCTGATGGGTATGCGCTTGTATGGCGTGAAGTATCAGCGTATTGCTTTACATACTCCGTTTGGTTTGCAGTACGATGACGCGCCGGGTAAAGCTCAACTGCACTTTGTTGGCCGGGGATCGTTGCTGATCCGCTCGGCATCTGGCGTGATCTATCCACTGCAAGCCGGCGATGCGCTGCTGATCCCCCACGGCAAAGCGCATGCATTAATCTCATCTGAAGACGCCATCTGCGAGCCGATCGGCACCTTTAACAGTAAGCCGATTTGCGGCAGCGTCTGTTCGATAGGCGACAGCGGCGAAGATTGCCCCGACGACAGCGATGTCATCCTGTTTAGCGCCTGTATGGCATTTGAACTCGGTGGCATGCAGCCGCTGGTGCATACCATGCCGGATGTGATGCTGGTGAGTACCCTGCTGGCACAGTACCCGGAAATCCAACCGATTCTGGATGCCATGGAACGTGAAACCCGCGATCGTAAAGCCGGTTTTGCCGGGATTTTGTCCCGACTGGCGGATGTGGTGGCCGCGCAAATCGTTCGCGGCTGGGTGGAAAACGGCTGCGGCAAGGGCAGTGGTTTAGTACAGGCATTGCGCGATCCGCGACTCAGCCAGGCAATGGCAGCCATGCACCGCGCACCCGGGGAAAACTGGACGGTGGAGCGGCTGGCGCGTGAATCAGGCAGCTCGCGCTCGGTGTTTGCCGCGCGCTTTCAGTCCGCCACCGGCATGACGCCGCTGCGCTATCTCACTGAGTTGCGCATGCGTTTGGCGGTAGAACGGATTGTTAATGAGGGTGAAGCGGTGGAAAGCGTGGCCTTCCACCTCGGTTACGGCTCGCTGGCGGCGTTTAGCCGTGCCTTCAAGCGTATTGTCGGCTCGCCGCCCGGGGCGTTACGTGCCGCGCGCGAAACCCTTTAACGAAATACGCTGATGGCTTCCACCAGGCGGTTGGCTTGACGCGCCATCCTTCCTGAAGCCTCGGCGCTCTCTGCCACGCGGGCGGCGTTTTGATGCGTGATGTCATCCAGATCTTCCACCGCCGTGCTGACTTCGCTCAGTGCGATGGATTGCTCAGCGGTAGCCGAACTGATTTGTGCGATCAGCGCGGTCACGTTTTGCACCTGGCCAACAATCTCCTGCATGGTACGGCCAGCCGCATCTGCGTGATCGCTGCCGGACTGCACGCGGCTGGCGCTGGTTTCGACAAGGGTTTTAATTTCGCTGGCGGCTTTGGCACTGCGTTGTGCCAGACTGCGCACTTCACCCGCGACCACGGCAAATCCTTTCCCCTGCTCACCGGCTCGCGCCGCTTCTACGGCGGCATTGAGTGCCAGAATGTTGGTCTGGAAGGCGATCCCGTCAATCACGCTGGTGATATTGGCGATACGCTTGGAGCTGTCAGCGATTTCCGCCATCATCCCCACCATCTCCTGCATCACTTCACCGCCTTTCAACGCCGCGTGGCTGGTGTTCTCCGACAGGTTATTCACTTCGCTGGCAGTATCGGTATTACTTTTCACCGTGGCGGTCATTTCGTTCATGGTGGCTGCCGTTTGCTGCACATTGGCTGCGGCTTGTTCAGTGCGACGACTCAACTCATCATTGCTACGGGCAATCGCATCACTGGCACTTAAGACGTTGATCGCCTGA
Organism: Type-D symbiont of Plautia stali; assembly: GCF_001485335.1. NCBI lineage: Bacteria > Pseudomonadati > Pseudomonadota > Gammaproteobacteria > Enterobacterales > Enterobacteriaceae > Type-D symbiont of Plautia stali. The sequence goes on from NZ_BBOC01000008.1 coordinate 40,573, forward strand.
CCGCTGACATCATCCACCAGCCAGCGGAACATCAGGCCCAGTTGGCCGATGGCGCGCAGGGTGATGCCGATTTCGTCGACCCGATCCAGCTGCTCCACTTTATGGCTGGCACCGGTCGCTACACTCAGTGCCTGGCGGCAGATGCGCTCCATCGGGCGAGAAATTTGCTGCTCCAGCCACAGGCTGGCCAACAGCAGCAAGACAGCCATGCCACCGGCAAAGCAGCCGAGTTGCAGAGTGTTCATTCCCAGCAGCGCCACCCCACCCAGCGACAGCGGCAGCAGTGTCAGCAATGTGGAGCGGATGCGCCAGCGCAGCGGCATGGTTTTCAACAGAGAGCCAAACCGACGCCAGCCGGTGCCGATCAACAAACCTTTGTGGAAACGGCGTCCTTTAGCACGCCCTTCTCGGAAATCGCGGTACAGCGCTTCCGTCTGGCGGATCTCTTCCACGGATGGCTTAGTGCGCACAGACATAAAGCCCTGAACTTTGCCTTCTCTTACCACCGGAATCGCGTTGGCACGCACCCAGTAGTGGTCGCCGTTCTTACGGCGATTTTTAACCAGTGCGGTCCAGGGTTCACCCTGTTTCAGCGTCGCCCACATATCGGCGAAGGCTTCCGGCGGCATATCCGGATGACGCACCATATTATGCGGTTGGCCATTGACCTCATCCGGCTCGAACCCGCTGACCTCAATAAAAGCATCGTTGGCATAGGTGATGTAACTGTTGAGATCGGTGGTCGACATCAGCGTGGCGTCGTCGTCAAAAATAAACTCACGCTGAGTGATGGGCTGGTTGTTCCGCATGTGTGTTGTCCTTGCAAGATGCAGGCTAAAGGAAAAATCGATAATACTTTTTTACCTTTTCGGCAGCGCAAGGAGCGGGCTTTAGCACGAATAATTAATTTTCATCCTGAATTAAAGGCCAAACGGGTAATGTCCCTGTTTTTTATAGTGGAAAAGAATCAATAAAATTTCATTTAGGGTAAATGAAATCATTGTTTAGCTTGATGAGCAGAGTGCGCACCCGATGAAAACCGCAGCATCCCAGTAGGGCCGCGTAATGCTTGTCAGTTGAGCGACTGACGATAACGCCGTCTGGAGCCGCACGCGGGGAGGCGTGGGGCAGTTCGCGGCCGACCATGGATGGTCATCCGCGAACGGTCCGTCCGGCACGACGTGGAAGTCGAAGGTACCGCTTCAGCGGCGCGAGGACGGCCCAGAGGGGGCAGTAGTGGCGGCAGAGCCCGCACAGAAAAGACAGGCCACTTATCAATAAGCAGCCTGAGTACTTAACTGAAAAACATTACGCCATTGATGACGGCCACATAATCAGACTCGGTTAAAACTGCCACCTTACGCCCACGTTGTAGCGCCAACCTTTGGCCCCGTTGCCGTTAATCTCTTTGCGATAATCAGCTTCGGCATACAGCGACACATCCTTTTGCAGCGTGGCGGTGCCGCCTGCGCCCACTTCCCACATCTGACCAAAGTGACCGCTGGTGAAGGTTGCCCCCAACGCAGGGTTATCCACTGAAGAGACGTTGGTCTCTGCCGTACCGCCCCAGCCTTTATAGAAATTCGCGCGCAGATAGGGGGTGTACTGACGTTGGCTGTCATCCGTCCAGGTACGATCGAGCCGTGCGCCCAGACGTCCGATGGTCTGGTGGTAATCGCCATAGCGCACTTTATTGCCATCCTGATCGGTAAAGTCATTCATGTTGAGCTTCATATACATCAACTGCGCCTGCGGCTCCAGTTTATAGCCATCGCCCAGGTCGAACGGATAGCCGCTCTCCAGTGAGGCGGTCCAACCGTGCGCCTTCAACTTCGCCTCTTGCTGCTGTCGCGCAATAGCCGTTTCGCCGCGATGCCAGTCAAACGAGAGCACGCCGTCCAGATAGAAACCGCTTTGACGCTGCCAGGTGCCGTAAAACGCCAGGCTATCGCTGTCAAAGGTGGTGCTGCTGTAACCATCCGCCGCATCTGGGCGAATACGGGTGTTACCGCGCGTGTAGGCCAAACCACCGCGCAGGCTGTCTTTCTCCCCGTCGAGGCGCAAGAGGTTACCGCCCACCTGCACCGCACTGTAATCCAAATCAAAGTCGTAACCGTAATCAGTAAAACGCTGGTCACTTTTGTATTTCAGGTTTGAACCGATATAGCGCAGGAACATCTCGCCGCCCTCGCCCTCTGGCCGCGTCTGCTCATGGCGCAATTCGCCAAGACGTTTATGCAGATCGTCAATGATCGCCGAGGTGTAATACGCCAGCCCGACCGGCGCAGAGATATACGAAGGCACCTGCGGCACCACGGCAGCACGCGCATCGTAGCTTTGACCGCTACCGAACGCATCGGTGATAAAGGTCGATGGGCAGCTGGCGCCGTCTTCGCAGACGTAATAATTTGCCAGTCGATAATCCCAGTAATTGTTGCCACTACCGCTGACCAAACGCTGGCTGGGGTCAGTGCTGCCCGGCGCAAAGGTGTAGAGCCGATACTGCCACGGCCCGGCACCGAGATAGCCGTCTTTCAGTGCAAAACTCTCCGGACTGGCGTTACCCGCCACCTGGGCCAGGGATATCCCTTCGTTGCCTTCAATCCCGCCGTTGCGGTTGAGATCGGTAAGCGCCCCAGTACTGCTGTCCGTCAGTTTCACATTCACCAGCGTGGTGCCGCTGGCGTTACCCGTCACGTTGAGATGGTCAGTGAACTGGTTGCTCAGTGCGCCCCCTTCGTTGAGGTCGGTGATCAGGTTAAGCTGACCACCGCTGGATGCCAGCGAACCGTTGATATTGAGCGTGTTGCCTGGCGAACCTGCGCCGTTAGTCAGATCCAACGTCCCCGCATTATTCACCGTGAGTGAGTCCGCCGTGCCACCTGCCAGCGTCGGGTGCACATTATTACCGGCGTACAGTGTCGAATCCGCATCCACATTGATGGTGCTGTGTGCCAGATTGAGGTTATCGGTCAACGTCCACTGGGTGTTGGCGAAGTTGATAGTGCTCCAGCCGCTGCCCAGATTCACCCCTTTGTTGAGATCGTCTGCACTAAAGCTGCCGCCGCGTGAATCAATCTGGTTGAAAGTCAGGGTGTTGCCAGTACCGCTGCCGCTGGTGAGGTGATAAGTCGTACCCAGATCAACGTTGCTGACTTGCGCGCTGTTGTTGTTGTCATTCCCCATCGTCAGGCTGCCGTTAAGCGTGCCCCCCGTCCAACGAAATACATCAGATCCGCCGCCGGGATTGATATCGCCGCGCACCTCCCCCTCGGTCAACAGCACTTCATCATCGGCATTGCTTCCGGCCACCGCCACCGTCTGGGGATTGGCCGTAATGATCGATCCATAGTTCTCAAATATGGTTTTACCGCCACGCAAATCCACCACCGGAGACGTCAGGCTGTTGGAGGTAAAAGTACCGGTATTGGTGATGGTGCCCGCCGTGCTGGAAACCAGTGCCGAGCCACCTGCCGGGTTATCAATATTCACGTCAGCTGCGGTGGTCACATTACCGCTGGTGTTGGCACGGATCCCTGTGCCGCCTGCGCCGGTCACATTGAACTGATAGCCCGATCCCAGCGTTAAATCGCCACGGGTGGTCGATCCATCCGCATTGGCGATGTTCAGCCCGGTGCCGCTGCCCGACACATTAGTGGTCACGGTGGAGGCGGGATCAAAGGCCACGGCAGTGCGGATCCCGTTACCGTTGCCAACGTTGAGGGTGAGATTGCTCAGGCTGACATTGCTGAGTTCTGCACGGTTTTCGATACCGTTGCCGCTGCCGAGCACGTTGACCGTGGCATCGCTGGCGCTCAGTGCAGTTGCACCGGTATCCAGCAAAATGCCGTGCGCATTGCCGCGTGTCGTGATCACCGTGTCACTGCCGGTGAGCGCCAACTGCGCGCCATCACTGATGCGCACGCCCGCTGTACCGTTATCCACGTTGATTACGCCGCCCTTAGCCAGGGTGCTGCCGCTGCCGGAGACATCCAGCCCGGTGCCACTCGCCACATTCACCGTGCCGTTGTTGGTTAAGGTGCTGCCGGCACGCGAGCGAATACCGATGTTATCGCTGCCGGTGAGATTCAGCGCACCATTGTTCACCAGCTCGGCACCGTTGGTGACATCAAAGCCGATGGCATTGCTGCCTGCGCCGCTCAGATTGCCATTGCTGGTGACGGTAGTGGGTGCCGAGCTGCCATTCAGCGCATTGCTCAGGTCAGTGCGCAGATTATTCACCAGCACTCCCACCGTATTACTGCCGCTGAGATTGAGCGTGCTGCCGCTGGCCAGAGTGGCAGCTGCGCCCCCTTCGACCCGCACCGCGGTGCTGCCCTGTCCGCTGGCGGTGAAACGGGCATTGGCGCTGTTCAGGGTGCTACCACTCCCCGAAACAATCACGCCCGTGCTGTTCACGCCGCTGGTGGTCAGTGCCGTTGGGCTACTAAAGCTCAAGGCTGCACCATCATCAATGCGATATCCGGTTGAGTTTTGCGTGTTCACATCCAGTGCGTTCGCAGCCGAGTTGATGCGTGAACCACTGCCTGCGGCGTGATAAGCAATCTGATCGGTATTATTGAAAATCGGCGTGGAGCCTGCCGCAATATTCACCTGCGCGCCATTGATCGCCTCTGCGCCTATCGCGCCCGTGCCGTTAAGGTTCAAGGTGCCGCTGTTAAGATTGGCAATGGCCCGGCTGCCGCTGGCGCTGACACCCCGGCTACGATTCGTGGTGCTGCCACCGTTGACATTGATGTTGCCGCTGTTATTGGCGGTGGTATTCGCCGTGCTGCCGCTGCTGTTGACCGCAATACCAGTACCACCATCATTGATGCTGATGTTACCGCTGTTGCTGCCAGTGGCACCGCTCTCTACCCGAATACCGGTGGCGTTTGCCCCGCTGAAATTGATGTCACCGGTGTTATTGAGTTGCGCACGATTGCGCGCCAGATAACCCACCAATCCGGTTTGTGATGAGCTGAGTGCGGCGGCTGAACTCAGGCGGGTGCCGGTAACGGGAGCACCACTGTTACTGCCCGCCAGGGTATGTTTTTGCCCATCCACAATCGCGCCGATGGCATTGTTGCCGGTCAGATTGATGGTGGTGGCATTGTCGATAGTGCCGGTGGCTCCGCCTTCGATATTGACCCCCGTGGCACCCGCGCCGCTGACATTAAGCGTGGCGTTGCGCGTATTCACCTCCGTGCCCCCCGTGCCGCTGCCATTCACCGCCACCGAACCCGCGCCTGATGCGGTGAGAGACAGGTCGGTACCATCAAAATCTGCACCCTGCTCGACGCGGAACAGGGTTGAATTGGCGGTGGTGACATTGAAGGGATTATTGCCCGCGACGTTGATCAGCGCATTGGGGCCATAGGCGAAGAAGGCGATCTGATTGCTGCCATTGCTAAAGGAGGGAATGGCATTTGCCGCCACGTTCACCGTGGCATTGCCGCGCGCATGCACGCCAATCGCGCCGTTACCACTGAGGTTCACCGGACCATCAATGTCTGCGCTGGCTTGGCCGGTTCCCTGACCTTCAACCCAGACGCCAAAGTTGCGCGTTCCGCTCGCCGGATCGGCCCCACCCGCAACGTTAATGGTGCCCGTGGAGTTGGCCGATGCGCTGTTGCCATTGGTCGCCACCACTTTCACGCCGGTACCGTTGACGCCGTTGAGATTGATGGTGCCGCTGTTGTCGATATTTCCGCTGCTATTGGTCACCGACATGCCGACGTTTTCACGCGGTACCGTTGCTGCGGCACCGTTCACATCAATGGTGCCGTTGTTCAGCATCGTGACATTGTTGGCACCTGAGGCCGACATGCCTGCTGCATTCTGTACTTTTGAACCGATAACAATGTTGCCGTTGTTGGTGGCGCTGCCGTTGGCCACCAACGCGATGCCACTGGTCAGGCCGCTCTGATTCATCGCCGTATCCGCGACGTTATCCGTCAGGCTGTTCTGTGGACCCCGGCCGATATAAATCTGCCCATCGGCCGTATTGGTAAACGTGGACGTTGGGGTGGTCAACAACACCCCAGAGGCGGTACCGCTGGCACTGGAACCATTAACGCCAACGTTGATGTTGCCGCTGTTGTTGGATGTGGCGTTATCCTCCAATCGAATCCCCGCCACACCGTACTGCGAATTGCTACCGATGGTGGCCAGGTTGACGATGCCATTATTGTTGAACTCACTGCCGCTCTGCACCAGCACGCCGTTAGCGCCATAGCCGGTAGAGCCAATGCCGGTACCATCCTGACGATTCAGAAAACCACCGTTAATCACGCCAGTGGCGCTGGTGCTGCCGTTGCTGCCGCCCGCCAGCACCAGCGCTGTACCGTTGTTAGCTATAGTGCCTCGACTGGCGAGCTTGCCATCAATCACCGCCTGCGCACCATTTGACGCTTTAATTGCGCCGCCCGTCGAGCCGACCACCTCCAGCGTTTTACCCGCCGCCAGATTGACGCGCGCGTTTGCGCCATCGGCATTCACTACGATGCGATTGCCTATCGGCTGAGTCACCTCATCCGGGGGCGTGGCACTCACGTCATAAACAATACTGCCGTTGGTCACGGTGACGGCCTTATTGAAGTCAGTCAGATAGTTGGCTTTATCGAGATTGCCTGATTGCAGTTGGCTGATCAGCCAGTTGTTATAGGTTTGCAGCTCACTGGCGCTGGTGACGGAGAAGGTGTGGTTGGCGCCATCCAGCGTTTGCACGCTGAAACTGCCGTTGTACGTCGCGAGATTTTGCACCTGAAACGTTTGCGTGGCCCCTGCGCCGTCAGGGGTGGCGGCAGTGCCAAAGAAGCTGATGCGATTGTTGGAATTCCAGTTCAGCGTGCTGTCGCTACCTACCTGAAACAGCGTGGTCTGTTTGGCAGCCATGCTCCAACTGTTGGTGCTGGCGCTGCTAGCAGCGTTAGGCTGGCCGATGTTCACATCAAGTGAACCACCATTAGAGACATCCGCGACCCGTGCGTTGATGTATTGATCGCCGTTCACATTCACCACATCGGGCACGGCAGTGTCTGAGGTCACGGGCGCTTGTGCCACCAGGCTGGCTGAGTTGTAAACCTGGAAGGTGGTATTACCGCCTGTAGTGGGGTCAGGCACCGTAATGGCAAAGTTCTGCGGCCCTGGATTGAGGCGCGTCTGGTTGAGGAACTGCGCACCCGAGGTGATATTCACCTGAGCCAGGCTTGAACTCACTGATCCGTCGGTACCCGGTGCAAAATCCGGGTTACCGGTCAGGGTTTCGCTCGTGCCATTCACATCAATATTCTGCTCACCAAAGAGGTTGTCATTGACCTGCGGTGAATAGCTCCCCAATGTTATGGCTTGTGCACTGATATAGGGATAAAACAGTGCCTGTGCCGCTAATATTCCGATGGCGATCGGATTTAATTTGAACTTCATACTTCCTCCGGTGGGCGTGCAGCGTCCACGCTGTTATTGCAACAGCGTTAAATTCATCGCGAGGGGATAAAGCGGCAGGAATAACACCAACCCCGATGAGCAATTAATTTCTGAGAACCACTGTGTGAAGAAAGTACGGCGCAGCGAAAAAGAGACAGAACTGTTGTTATAGATTAATTGGCTTTAGGTATAGACTTTTCTGCCATGAGAAGCAAAAGGCAATTGAAGCTAACCTATTGTCACAATGAGGAAATAAATGCGAGGCGGGATAAATTATTGGCAATATTTAATTCCGCAGATAATCAACTGTTAGCACGCTAAGTTGTTAATAATTTCTTTATTTTTTCTTAGCGTTTTATTTACGATTGGCACGGCAAGACGCAGGTCGATCGTGCCAAGGTAAACGATACGGCGAAATGCAAAAGTGTGACCTGCATCACACTTCATTGGCGCAAATCAGGCACTCCTGAAGCGGCATGATTTATCGCACATCCTTTCTTCGAGGCCAAAAGTGCGCACCCTACGAAAACCGCGCACGATCGTCGTAGGGTTGCCATTGATGGCGGCCGTAAAGCGCTTAACTGACAAACCTTACGCCATAACTCGCACCGCTAAGGGATTAACTCAGATCCACATCCTTGCTGCCCGCCCACCAGGTAAAGGCGAAGCCGCCCACCCACGCGACGATTAACCCCACCAGATACACTGCCATCCCGGCAAAGATACCTTGCGACGAGGTCATCAAAGGCAGCGTCACTAATCCTGATGGACCAAACACGGTATTCATCCCCACTGGCAAGCCCAGCCATGCCACCAGCCCAATGAAGAATCCGCCCATTGCACCGCCACAGCAGGCGGTAATAAACGGCTTCAAGCGCGGCAGCGTGACGCCATAAATCAGCGGCTCACCGACACCTAACAAGCCGGGGACGATCGCGCCTTTGATCTGTTTTCGCAGTAAGGAGTGTTTATCAGCTTTACACCACAACGCGATGGATGCACCTACTTGCCCGGCTCCCGCCATCGCCAGAATAGGGAATAATGAGTTGAAGCCCTGCGTTTCCATCAGCGCGAAATAGACCGGAATAAAGCCTTGATGAATACCGAACATGACCGCAATTAAAAATAATCCGGCCAAAATGGCGCAACCGAATGGATTGTTATTCAGATGGATAAACAGCCACGACATGCCCTTAAATAACTCACCGCCGATGGGCATAATCACCATAAAGGTCACCGCACCGGTAATTAATAACGTGAGTAATGATGTCAGAATCATATCGAGATTATCCGGGATAATCTTACGCAACTGTTTCTCTATCCAGGCTCCAAATATCGCAGCCAGTAATACGCCAATAATATTGCCTCGTGGGTCAATTGCCATGCCGAAAAAGTCCGACATGCCACTGTAATATCCTACCGTGGCTTTTGGTACATAACCCAGCACAAACAGCGAGGCGATAATCGCGCCATTCACACCGGAGCCACCAAACGCTTTCTGCGCGTTGTAGCCAATCAGAATGCTCAGGAAGGTGAACAGCCCCTTGCCGAACACTTTCATGTAGGCCACGGTATCCAGCAGCCACTGCGCATGATCGCCCGGCTGATTGAGATGAAATATCTGCTCAATCAGCGTAGCAAACCCCAGCAGCAAACCTGCGCCAATAAAGCCGGGAATGAGCGGAGTAAAAATGGTGGCAAAGCAGGAGAGAAAACGGTGCAGCGCGCTGGTCTGTTTCGCTTTCATTTGCTGTTTCTGCGCCGCCGCAATCTGGCTCAAATCGCCTGGCGCAGCGGGCTCATTGCGATTCAATAGCAATTGCATTTTCTCTGCCCCCGTTTGTGCTTTGCCGGGGCCGAGCACAATCTGTAGTTGCGCATTACTGTCAATGACACCCAGCACACCGGGCAGCGTTTTCAACCGCGCGTGATCCACTCGCGAGGCATCCGCAAGCGTCAGACGCAGACGCGTCATGCAATGACCACACTGCACCACATTCGGTGCGCCACCTACCGCCTGCAAGATATCCTGCAATAAACCTTCGGTGATGGCGGCCATTATTCGGCTCCTGCTTCACGCAACGCGCGACGAATGAAGCCGCTGTTCTGGTTGAGCAGCGCCTTCGCTTCGCTGGCTTCCAGCCCCGCCAGCACCATGACAATTGCTGTTTTACAGTGCCCCTGACACGCGGTCAGCGCCTGCTGTGCGGTGGCATCATCGCAGTCAGTGGCTTGTTTGACGATATTGATCTGGCGCTGAACCAGCTTCTGGTTAGTGGCTTCGACATCCACCATCAGATTGCCATACACCTTGCCGCTGCGGATCATCGCACCGGTGGTCAGCATATTGAGCACCAGCTTCTGTGCCGTGCCCGCTTTCATCCGCGATGAACCCGTCACCACTTCCGGCCCGACCACCGGCGTCAGTGCCACATCGGCGGCTTGTGACATCGGGCTATTTGGGTTGCAAGTCAAAGCAGCGCTGAATGCGCCCTGCTGTTTCGCATAGGCCAATGCACCCAGCACGTAGGGCGTGCGCCCGCTGGCAGCAATACCGACTAACACATCATGGGCATGGAAATCGATATCCTTGAGATCCTGCGCCCCCTGTTCGTGGTTATCTTCCGCATTTTCCACTGCCTGCAAAATCGCAGTGTGACCACCCGCAATCAGCCCCACCACCTGCGAGCGCGGCGTGCCGAACGTGGGCGGGCATTCGCTGGCATCAAGAATGCCCAAACGGCCAGATGTGCCGGCACCGCAATAGATCAAGCGGCCACCTTTACTGAAGGCCAGTGTGATGGCATCCACCACTTGTGCAATCTGCGGGACGATTGCTTCTACCGCCAACGCCACTTTCTTATCTTCGTCATTGATGACGCGTAGCATCGCTTCGGTGGAGAGTTCATCAATATTCTGGCTTGCGGGGTTACGGCCTTCGGTGATCATCTGGCTGAGGTCGATCTGCATCATGCACTCCTGTGAAAGAATAATTTATTCTGAAAACTATACACCATTTAGAATTGTTAATTCCTTCCGGGTGACACCGATTTTTGTGATTCTGCGCAAGCGGGTATAAAAAACCCGCCAAACGGCTAATGCTTATCAGTTAAGCGACAGACGTTAACGCCGTCTGGAGCCGCACCGGGGCTGGCGGTCCTCGCGCCGCTGCGCGGTACCTTCACTTCACTCGTCTGCCTTACGGACCGGTGCCGATGGAACATCCATGTTCCAGCGCCACCTTTCGCCCGCGTCCTGCGGGCTCTCCTGGCATACTCACGCCGTTCAGCGCTGCGGATGCCTGCCCCGGTGCGGCCCCAGCCTGCTCATCAGCTTCAGTGCGTGTTGTCAAAAAGGGCACATTGCCTGAGGCTATGACGCCTCTGCTGCCCCCTCTGGGCTATCCGCAGCGCTGAGACTTTTACGTTGGGCCAGGAGCCCCACGCGGGGAGGCGTGGGGCAGTTCGCGGCAGACCATGGATGGTCATCCGCGAACGGTCCGTCCGGCACGACGTGGAAGTCGAAGGCACCGCTTTAGCGGCGCGAGGACGGCCCAGAGGGGGCAGTAGTGGCGGCAGAGCCCGCACTAAAAAGACAGGCCACTTTCTAATAAGCAGCCTGAGTTCTTAACTGGCAAGCATTACGCCAAAAGGCGGGTTTAGTTTGGTGCGCCAATATTGAGCTTGGATTGCATTAAAAAACCCGCCAAAAGGCGGGTTTAGATAATGACACCGTAATGGCGACCTAAGGCATTAACTGGCTTTTTGCGTGCGCAGTTGCAGCTCGTAAGCCTCGGCTTGCTGGGTGTCGAACTGGTTTTCCCAGCGCGCGATCACCAGCACTGCCAGTGCATTACCAATCACGTTCAGTGCGGTACGCGCCATGTCCATGATACGGTCAACACCGGCGATAAACGCCAAACCTTCCAGCGGAATACCGACGCTTCCCAGCGTTGCCAACAGCACAACAAATGAGACGCCTGGCACGCCAGCGATCCCTTTTGAGGTCACCATCAGCGTCAGCACCAAGATGATCTCATCGGTCAGTGACAAGTCGATACCATACAGCTGTGCGATAAAGATCGCCGCGATGCTCTGATACAGCGTTGAACCGTCAAGGTTGAAGGAATATCCGGTTGGCACCACGAAACTGGTGATGGCTTTTGGCGCACCGTAGGCTTCCATTTTCTGCATGATGCGTGGCAGCACGGTCTCAGAACTGGAGGTGGAGTAAGCCAGAATCAGCTCATCTTTTAGAATGCGCATCAACGTGGTAATTCGCAGCTTACAGAAGCGCGCCACGCCGCCCAGCACCACAAAGGCAAAGAACAGAATCGCCACGTAAACCAGTAATACCAGCTTGGCCAACGGATAAAGCGAGGCAAAACCAAAGTTGGCAATGGTCACCGCGATCAGCGCAAATACACCCACCGGCGCATAACGCATGATCATGTGCGTCACTTTAAACATGGTTTCAGAAATCGAACGGAACACGGTGACCAGCGGATCGCGATGCTCAGATGGCAGCGCTGATAAGCCCATACCAAACAGTACCGAGAAGAAGATGATCGGCAGCATGTCACCCTTCACCAATGAGGCAAAGATGTTCTGCGGGATCAGTGACAGGATGGTTGTCACCAGGCCGTGAGGGGCACCTTGTACCGCTTCGGTTGTGGCTTCGTATTTAGAGATGTCCACCGTTGCCAGCGTTGACATATCAATGCCGCTGCCGGGTTGGAATACGTTGGCCAGCGTGATGCCGACCACAATGGCAATGGTGGTGATCACTTCAAAATAGATGATGGTTTTGACACCAATACGTCCGAGCTTTTTCGCATCACCGACGCCAGCAATGCCGACAATCAGGGAGGAAATCACAATCGGCACCACAATCATCTTGATCAGATGAATGAAAATGTCGCCTGCAGGAGTAAGAATGTTAGTGATTAACCATTCACGATCGTCTGGCTGATTATGCAGCACGGTTCCGATTACGATGCCGAGAATCAGGGCAATCAAAATTTGCCAGGCAAGGGTGAGCTTAAAACCTTTCATAACGCGTTATTTTCCTCAGTAAAAACCCCTTTGCTCTGCTGCGATGGTGCAGAAGATTTGACACACAGGGAAGTGAGCAAAAGCCCGATAAAATAGAGGGTTATATTGGACTGCATCCTTAACCACTGTGCGCGGCATTTTGCGCCTGCGCGATGATGCAGCCTGAGTGGATACCTGCTGAACAGGGGCGAGATAAGTACCATTTTCACTGCGGTAATTGCAACCCCTGGGGGCTTAGCGTATTTCCTGTGCAGGTGAGTAGCATAAAATGCTGGCATTTACTTTTAGTCATAACTCGCTGTTATGAAAAGTGTTAATTCGATAATTTTCCGCATAGCTATTCAATATCGGGCAAAAAACCCTCCGGCGCGTTTGCTGATTATTTAACCAGCAACAACGTCTGATTCCGCGAAAAGCAACAGATTGGGTCTCATTTGTTTCGGTGATGAACAGTATGAATTCGGGCACTTTTCAGGCATACAAAAGGTCGTGATCCAGACTACAAAACAGAAACAAAGCCAGGTCGCGCTCTTTAATTAACCTTTGATTGACATATGATTAACATCTTCAAGGAGGTCAGCCATGAGCCAAATACATAAGCATCCTGTACCCGCTGCCGTCGCAGCGAATGCCCTGATTAACGCCGATCAGTATGCGGCGCTGTATCAACAATCGGTTGACGATCCCGACGCCTTTTGGGGTGAACAAGGCAAAATCCTTGACTGGATTAAGCCCTACAGCAAGGTGAAAAACACCTCATTTGCCCCAGGCAATATTTCGATTCGCTGGTATGAAGACGGTGCGCTGAACCTCGCCGCCAACTGCCTTGATCGCCATTTACAGACGCGTGGCGATCACCCCGCCATTATCTGGGAAGGCGATGACGCCAGCGAAAGCAAAACCATTACGTTCCGCGAACTGCATGGCGATGTATGCCGCTTTGCCAATGTGCTGCTGAGCCTCGGCGTGAAGAAAGGCGACGTGGTCGCTATTTATATGCCGATGGTGCCGGAAGCCGCAGTAGCGATGCTGGCGTGTGCGCGCATTGGTGCCGTGCATTCGGTGATCTTCGGTGGCTTCTCACCCGAAGCGGTCGCCGGTCGCGTGGTCGATTCCAACGCCAAACTGGTGATCACTGCCGACGAAGGGGTGCGCGCAGGACGCAGCATTCCACTGAAGAAAAACGTCGACGATGCGCTGAATAACCCAAGCGTCACCAGCGTGAAAAACGTGGTGGTGTTTAAACGCACCGGTAAAGACACCGGCTGGCGCGAAGGACGCGATCTGTGGTGGCATGATCTGGTGGCCAAGGCCAGCGATCAGCACGAACCGGTGGCGGTCGAAGCCGAGCATCCGCTGTTTATCCTTTATACCTCAGGTTCCACCGGTAAGCCGAAAGGGGTGCTACACACCACTGGCGGCTATCTGGTGTACGCGGCCAGCACCTTCAAATATGTGTTTGATTACCATCCAGATGATGTGTACTGGTGCACCGCCGATGTGGGCTGGATCACCGGTCACAGCTATTTGATTTACGGCCCGTTAGCGTGCGGTGCCACCACCCTGATGTTTGAAGGCGTACCGAACTGGCCGAAGCCGAGCCGCATGGCGGAAGTGGTCGACAAACATAAAGTGACGTTGCTGTACACCGCGCCAACCGCCATTCGCGCCCTGATGGCCGAAGGCGATAAAGCGATTGAAGGTACCAGCCGCAGTAGCCTGCGCATCATGGGATCGGTGGGCGAGCCGATTAACCCGGAAGCCTGGGAGTGGTATTACAAAAAGATTGGCGACAGCCGTTGCCCGATCGTGGATACCTGGTGGCAGACCGAAACCGGTGGCTTCATGATTACCCCACTGCCGGGTGCGATTGAGCTGAAAGCCGGCTCCGCGACCAAGCCGTTCTTTGGCGTGCAACCCGCGCTGGTGGATAACGAAGGCAATCCGCTGGAAGGCGCCACAGAAGGCAACCTGGTGATCAACGACTCCTGGCCAGGTCAGGCGCGTACGCTGTTTGGCGATCACGAGCGCTTTGAACAAACCTACTTCTCCACCTTCAAAAATCGCTACTTCAGCGGTGACGGCGCACGCCGTGATGAAGATGGCTATTACTGGATTACGGGCCGCGTCGATGACGTGTTGAACGTCTCTGGCCACCGTCTGGGTACCGCTGAGATTGAATCGGCGCTGGTGTCACATCCGAAGATTGCAGAAGCTGCCGTGGTGGGTATTCCCCACAGCATTAAAGGCCAGGCAATCTATGCTTATATTACGCTGAACCACGGCGAAGAGCCGTCGCCAGAGCTGTATACCGAAGTGCGCAACTGGGTACGTAAAGAGATTGGCCCGATTGCCACGCCGGATGTCCTGCACTGGACTGACTCGCTGCCGAAAACCCGCTCCGGCAAGATTATGCGTCGTATTCTGCGCAAAATCGCCGCAGGCGATACCAGTAATCTCGGCGATACCTCAACGCTGGCCGATCCGGGCGTGGTTGAGAAATTGCTGGAGGAGAAACAATCCATCACCATGCCTTAACCGGCATCGACGCGACGGAGAGTGTCAGCCTGTCCACGGCAGGCTACTCTCCGTTACCCCCTCCTTACGCCGTACGCTTTTCACCATAGAAAACCCTGTACCCAAAATAATTCGAGCTGCAGGAAGGCGGCAAGAATGAGAATTCCAGGAGCTTACTGAAGTCAGTGACTGGGATGAACATACGCAGCCAACGCACCTGCTGCTCGAAAGATGAAGGGTATATATAATTATAAAATTCAGAAACTTAAATCACTTAACCGTGAGTTATCTGCCTGCCTTTCCTCTGGAGAAACTGTGATGAACGAAGCCCTAAATCAACAGGAAGCAGTCTGGCAACAAATCGAGAGCAATCCGCGTTTTCAGGAGCTGGTGCACAAACGCCAGTCCTTTGCGCTGCTGCTCAGTATCATCATGTTGGTGTTGTACGTCGGCTTTATTTTGCTGATTGCCTTCGCCCCCGGCTGGCTGGGAACGCCACTGCATGAAGGAACCAATGTCACGCGCGGCATCCCGATTGGTGTCGGCTTAATCGTAGTGTCATTCGTGCTGACGGGCATTTATGTCTGGCGTGCCAATGGCGAGTTCGACCGCCTGACGAAGCAGATCCTGAGCGAGGTGAAATCATGAAGCGCCTGTTTTCTGCGTTATTAGCGATTGTGCCCGCCAGCGTATTTGCCGCCGATGCCATTACCGGTGCGGTGCAAAAACAGGCGACCAACTATGAAGCCATCATCATGTTCGTGGTGTTTGTCGCAGCAACACTCGGCATCACCTACTGGGCCTCAAAACGCACTCGCTCACGCAGTGATTACTACACTGCGGGTGGCAACATCACCGGCTTCCAGAACGGCCTGGCGATGGCCGGTGACTTTATGTCTGCGGCATCCTTCCTCGGCATTTCCGCCTTGGTGTATACCTCTGGCTACGACGGGCTGATCTACTCACTTGGCTTCCTTGTGGGTTGGCCGATGATTCTGTTCTTAATCGCAGAACGTTTGCGTAACCTTGGGCGCTACACCTTTGCCGATGTGGCTTCGTATCGCTTACAGCAAAAACCGATTCGTACCCTCTCCGCCTGTGGCTCGCTAGTCGTTGTGGCGCTGTATCTGATTGCGCAGATGGTCGGCGCGGGCAAGCTCATCCAACTGTTATTTGGTCTGGATTACCACATCGCGGTGGTGCTGGTCGGTATTTTGATGGTGATGTATGTGCTGTTTGGCGGCATGCTGGCCACCACGTGGGTGCAGATCATCAAAGCAGTATTGCTGCTGTTTGGCGCCAGTTTTATGGCCATTATGGTGATGAAAGCCACCGGATTTAGCTTCAATACGCTGTTCACCGAAGCCATGGCTGTCCACCCGAAAGGCGCGGCGATTATGCAGCCCGGTGGTTTGGTGAAAGATCCGATTTCTGCACTGTCGCTTGGCCTGGGGTTGATGTTCGGCACCGCCGGTTTACCGCATATTTTGATGCGTTTCTTCACCGTGGCGGATGCGCGTGAAGCGCGTAAAAGCGTGTTCTGGGCCACCGGCTTTATGGGTTACTTCTACTTCCTGACCTTTATTATCGGCTTTGGCGCCATTCTGCTGGTGGGAGCGAATCCCGCCTTTAAAGATGCCAGCGGTGTACTGATTGGCGGCACCAATATGGCGGCGGTCCATCTGGCGAACGCGGTCGGCGGCAGTCTGTTCCTCGGCTTTATCTCGGCAGTGGCCTTCGCCACGATTCTGGCGGTGGTGGCGGGTCTGACGTTGGCGGGGGCTTCGGCGGTTTCGCACGATCTTTACGCCAGCGTGCTCCGTAAAGGTCAGGCGACAGAACGAGACGAACTGCGGGTATCGAAGATTACCGTGCTGGTGCTTGGTGTGGTGGCAATTGTGCTGGGCATTGCCTTTGAGAAGCAGAACATCGCCTTCATGGTCGGTCTGGCATTCTCGATTGCGGCCAGCTGTAACTTCCCGATCATTTTGCTGTCGATGTACTGGTCAAAGCTGACTACGCGCGGCGCAATGGTGGGTGGCTGGCTGGGGCTGATCACGGCGGTGGTACTGATGATCCTCGGACCGACCATTTGGGTACAGGTACTGGGGCACGCCAAGCCGGTTTATCCGTATGAGTATCCGGCGCTGTTCTCCATGATTGCAGCGTTTGTGGGCACCTGGCTGTTCTCGATTACCGATCACTCTGAACAGGGTGCGCAGGAACGTGCACGCTTCCGCGGACAGTTTATTCGTTCACAGACGGGAGTGGGAATTTCGCAGGGGAAAGCGCATTAAGAAAGTGCAGTGATTAACCAGGTCGCCATTAATGGCGACCCTACAAAAAACCCCGTAGGGTGCGCATTTATGCGCACCTGGTCAAAATCCGCAGTCATCATGAAGACGCATTTATGCGCGCCTGGTGACAACAAATCAGAAACGCAGTGACGCGCCCACGTACGGGCCATCGACCAGCACGTTGTCTTTACGGTCGCCTTTGTTGTTCAGCTCGATGTACTGGTAACCCACACGCAGGTTCAGCAGTGAAATCGGGGTGAAGCTCAGGCCGCCGGATGCTTCTTTATAGCTATCCAGACGATCAGAGAACGCTTCTGGCGCATAGTAGTATTCGCCGTACAGGCCCCACATGCTGTTGAAGTTGTACTGCGCACCGGCACCCAGAGCGACAGTGAAACCGTCACGACCATCTTCAGGATGGGTAAACAGCGCTTTGGCGGTTGGCGCAATGCGGAAATCGCCCACATCGATGTTGTAACCCAAGCCCGCGCCGTAAGTGCTGCCATCATGATCGCTGCGCAGCCAGTTGCCTTTCAGGAACAGGCCAGGTGAGGTTGTACCGAGGCCAAGGTTCAGGTTGGTGCTGTGCTCACCCACGTCAACACTGCCCTCGATGGCCTGCGCGCCGCTGCTCAGCAGTGCCAGACCCAATACGCTTCCAGTAACAAGTTGCTTAAACATATGATTCCACTCCATGAAGGACAAATAAGTCGGCGCAAAGGGTAACAGCCTGAGAGCTGGAGACAACATTATTTGGATTCCTTTACGTAAGAATCAATGACAACGCGCAAAAAATAGCCATCACGCCGCCCACAGCAGATGGCTCAACAGCGGAGCCAGAATCACCGTCACAACACCGGACAGCATCATCACCAGGCTTGAAACCACGCCCTCTTGCTGACCTAATTGATAAGCGCGTGCGGTGCCCGCACCGTGTGAGGCAGCACCAAAGCCGGCGCCTTTCGCCACACCTTGCTTGATGGCAATGCGCAGAAACAGCACATCCCCCACCGCCATACCAAACACCCCGGTGATCACCACAAACAGCGCCACCAAATCTGGTTGGCCACCAATCGGCAAGGCTGCTGCCAGCGCAAACGGCGTGGTTATCGAGCGTACCGCCAGGCTACGCTGGATGGTTTCCGGTAGCATCAGCAAACGCGCCAGCCACACCGAACTGCACACCGCCACCAGCGTTGCGGTCAGCACGCCAACACTTAACGACAGCCAGTGGCGCTTAATGATCTCCAGGTTCTCATACACCGGCACCGCAAATGCCAGGGTGGCGGGGCCCAACAGCCAGATCAGCCAGTGGCTCTCAGCGATGTAATCTTTCCAGCTGACATGCGTGAGCAGCAGCAGCGCCACCAGCACCACCGGCGTCATCACCAGTGGCATCAGCAATAAGGTCTGTTTGCGGCGATAGAGCCGTTTGTTGAGGAAATAGACCAGCAGCGTCAACACCAGACACAGCACGCTAATCATGAAATCAGCCATGATGCGCCTGCTTACGCGCTGCACGCGCCAGTTCAAATCGATATAAGCGATCCACCACCAGCGACGTGGCCGCCAGCACCAGCAGAGTACTGACTGCAATCACCACGCAGATACGCCAGCCTTCAGTACGCAACAAATCACTGTAATTCACCACCGCCACCACCGCAGGAATAAAGAACAGCAGCATTTCCGCCAATAGCCAGTTCGCCCCGGCTTTCACCCAGCGCAGCGGCACGATGCGTGTCATGATCAGCAGCAGCAGTAACACCATGCCCACCACATTGGCGGGCAGTGGCAGATGCAGCCAACTCACCAGTTTGTCGCTGGCGATAAACAGGCCGATATACAGCACCAACTGCAATGGCACGAACACACGTTGCAGGATGTCCGTTCTGCGCGGACTCAATGCAAGCGCCATTTCTCTTTCTCCACGGGTTTAAATGTTGGACGTAGTATAAATCCGCACAAAACTGTGAATAAAATGAATTAAAATTATTCAAACTATGCCAAAAAGGAATGCTTTATGGACGTCCGTGCCCTGCGCTATTTCACCGAAGTAGTACGCCAGCAAAGCTTCACCCGTGCGGCGGAAAAGCTGTATGTCACGCAGCCCACTATCAGCAAAATGCTGCGCCAGTTGGAAGAAGAACTCGGTTGCACACTGCTGCTGCGTGACGGGCGGAAGCTGCATCTGACCGATAGTGGTCAGGCGGTCTATCAGCGTGGGATCGCCATTCTGCAGGAGTTTCATCAGCTTGAAGCACAAATCGGTGACATCAATGAGCTGAAAACCGGTGAACTGCGCTTAGGCATCCCACCGATGGTCGGCATGCAAATCGCCGGTTCAATTTCCGCCTTTCGCCGCCGCTATCCCGGCGTACAGCTTAAAATTGTGGAGTCTGGTGGATTAACCGTACAGCAGGCGGTACTGAATGGTGGACTGGATATTGCACTCACGGCGCTGCCAGTGGATACCGATTTACCGCTGAAGACACTGGAATTAATGCGCCACCCGCTTTGCGTGCTGCTGCCGCGTAATGCGCAATGGCTGAATCGCAGCAGTCTGGGTCTGGCGGAACTGGCGGCTCATCCGCTGTTGATCCTCAACGAAGAGTTCTCGCTCAATCGCCAGTTGATGAAGGCGTTTCAGCGCCAGGGACTGACGCCGCAGATTGCGGTGCGCAGCGCGCAGTGGGATTTCCTTGCCGCGATGGTACAGGCAGAGATGGGGCTGGCGATTCTGCCGGAACCGATTTGCCAGCGGCTGGATAAGCAGTCGCTGCTTTGGCTGCCGCTGGAATCGGAGTTGCAGTGGAGTCTGGGATTGATTTGGCGTGAAGGCAGTTATCTGTCGCGCAGTGCGCAGGCGTGGATTGAGTGCTGCCGCGAGCATTGGCCGGATAATCCGCCGCGGTTATCGGTATAACCACGAGATTCTCGGCCAGGTGCGCATAAATGCGTCATCACGATTGCGCGGTGTTTGGCCTGGTGCGCATAAATGCGCACCCTACGGAGGACTGTAGGGTCGCCATTTATGGCGACCGAGTTCCATCACCGCACACGCGAGATGACGCCTTAATGGCAGCCACTCGCGAGGCTACTCTTCTTTCTCTATCAGCAGTGCTTCCAGTAGGTCGAGATCGCGCAGCAGTTTCTGCATCGTCTCATTCGAGATCTCCTGCGTGGCACGCAAGTGGTAGACCTCGGCGCGCTCAGCGCGCAGCGCGTTCAGGCGGAAGCGGCGCTCCAGGTTCTCAGCAAACAGGGCCTGCTCGACCTCATCCTTACCCACCACCCGGCGGCGTAAGTTGCCGATCACCCGCAGACTGACCTCTTTTAGCAGTTCAGGATCGATATTCTCTTCGGTATCGTTTTCCAGTCTCTGCTCCATTTTGTGCAGGCTTTCAATGGCCACATTCGCCATCGCTGCCCGTGCAAACTGGATTTCACGACGGTGCCCGGATTTGTCGGTGCTTTCCATCCCGCGCAGCAGAATCGGCAACAGAATGACGCCAACAAACAGCGAGAACAGGATTACGCCTGTGGCGATAAAGACCAACTCATAGCGTGCCGGGAAAGGTTCACCATTGCTGAGGAACAGCGGAATCGACAACACACCGGCCAGCGTAATTGCTCCGCGCACGCCCGCGAAGGAGGCAATCAACAACTCACGCAGCGAGTAGTTAGAGAACTCCAGCGGCTTCTTCTTCAGGAAACGCAAGCTGGTGCGCTGCATGATCCACAACCAGCCAAAGCGCACCAACATCAATGCGACATACACCAGCGCGACATCGGTGAACAACATCCAGAGTTCTACATTGGGATCGGCATTCGCCTGCGCCACCGAGGTTTCAAGGATGTCAGGCAATTGCAGACCCAGCATCAGGAACACCATGCCGTTGAACACGAACTCCAGCATCTGCCATACGCTGTTGGCGCGCAGACGCATGGCTAACGGTGCCTGACGGATAATGCCAGAACGGGTGATGGTCATACCCGCCGCCACTGCAGCCAGGATACCGGACACGCCAAGGTGTTCAGCGATCAGATAAGAGGCGAACGGCAGTAACAGCAGCAATACCGTTTGCGTGGCCGGATCGTCACCGCTCCAGCGGCTCAGTAAGCGCAGCGAACGGCCATACAGCCAACAGACGGCCACACCCGCAATCAGGCCGCCGACGGCCACTTTAAGAAACTCAATGCTGGCCCCGCCCCAGGTAAATACCATGGTGCCCATCGCTACGGCGACAGCAAACTTCAGCGAGACCAGGCCCGATGCGTCGTTCATCAAGGCTTCGCCCTGCACAATCGACATGATTTTTTTCGGGATGCGCCCTTCTCCCACAATGCCGGAGAGCGCCACGGCATCGGTGGGTGACAGGACCGCCGCCAGCGCGAACGCCGGGATCAGCGGGATACCCGGCACCAGCCAGTAAATCAGGTAACCGATCCCTACTACGGTAATCAGCACTAACACCAGCGCCAGGCCGATGATTTCGCGTCCGTGATGAAGAAATTCGTTAATCGGCGTTTTCCAGCCATCGGCAAACAGCAACGGCGGAATGAACAGCACGAGGAACAGTTCAGGGTCAAAATCCACGTGCAGACCAAAGCTCGGTACAGCCAGCAGTGCACCTGCAGCAATTTGTACCAGTGGCAGCGGGATTTGGAACGGCAGTATGCGTGCCGCAACGCCGGAGAGTGACACCACCAGCGTCATAATGAGAATGGTAAAGAAGATTTCCATGCTTTCCTTAGGCGAATCGTATTTATTCAAGCGATGTTGTTGCGAGGGAAAGTGTAAAACAAAACGCCGCCCGAAGGGGCAACCCTGCGTGCGGCGTGGACCAGAAAGAGACTTATCTGGAATTAAGCGTATTTAAAAGTCAGATGGCCCAGCCACCGGCGTAGAATGCCACCAGCGCAATGGCAATCACTACTGTGCCCATATTCAGTTTGCGCCACTCACCGGCAAACACGCGACCAATCACCAGGGAACCGAAGCCCAGCATAATGCCGGTGACGATGTTGCAGGTCAGCACGATGAAGACCGCCGTCACCAAACCCGACATCGCATCGACAAAATCATTGAAGTCGATTTTTGCCACGTTGCTCAGCATCAACAGGCCCACGTACATCAATGCGGGTGCCGTTGCATAGGCTGGCACCAGATAGGCCAGTGGAGACATAAACAGAATCAGCAGGAACAGCAGGCCAACCACAATCGCCGTCAGGCCGGTTTTGCCCCCGGCAGCAGTACCTGCGGCAGATTCGATGTACACCGCCGCTGGCGAAGCACCAACTAACCCTGCAAACAGGCTGCTGACGGAGTCAGTCGTTAATGCGCGACCGCCATTAATGATCTGCCCATCTTTGTCCAACAGATTGGCCTGGCCCGCGACCGCGCGAATAGTGCCGGTGGCGTCGAATACTGCCGTCATCACCAGTGCCAATACACTCGGCAGCACCACCGGTTGCAGCGCTCCCATGATATCAAGGCTAAACATGGCGGATTGGCCATTGGCATCTTTCAGGCTTGGCATGGCAAACAGCCCTTGATAGGTCACCGCAGGATCGAAAATCAAACCCACCACGGAAATCGCAATGATAGTCAGCAAAATGCCGCCGGGAACACGACGTTTTTCCAGACCAAAGATCGCGGCCAGACCAATCAACGCCATGATCACCGGAAACGAAGTGAAGTGGCCAAGCGCAACCGGTAAGCCCGGTGCCGGGTTTTTCACCACTAAACCAATCCCGTCGGCGGCGATCAACAGCAGGAACAAGCCGATACCGACGCCCGTACCGTGCGCAACGCCCATCGGCAGGTTACGTAAAATCCATGCACGAATGCCCGTCACCGAAATCAAAGTGAACAACAAGCCCATCAGGAACACAGCGCCCAACGCAACCGGCACGCTGATATGCTGCCCCAGCACCAGGCTGAACGCAGTAAAAGCGGTGAGCGAGATAGCGCAACCAATCGCCATTGGCAGATTGGCCCATAACCCCATAATGATCGATCCAAAACTGGCGACCAGACAGGTGGCAACAAACACAGCCGTCGGCGAGAAACCCGCTTTGCCGAGCATGCCAGGCACCACGATGACGGAGTAGACCATGGCTAAAAAGGTGGTCAATCCTGCCAGTACTTCCTGGCGCACGCTGCTGCCACGTGCTGAAATGTTAAACCAAGCGTCCAGTTTTCCACTGGCCGGGCGTGATTCGCCAGACATAGTCAATCCTCTGCGTTTTTTAAGATGTAATAAGCCCCACGGCCCGCGTTTGCACATCACCCTGGTGAAGGCTTCTCAGTGAGAAAAGAGGCAAACGTTTACGTGGCCGCGTATTCCAGGTCGTTAAGGGGGACACGGAAAAAGGCAAACGATTATCTGGCGTTTGCTATGGGGTTTTCAACTACTAATCGATGACAAGGCAGGATAAAGCGTCCGGTTTTGATCGGGTGATATGAGAGAATGCGACGCGAAAACGTAGCGGCGAGATTTATCGCGCATAGGTAGAGCCGTGCTGCGGCGGGTCAATGCGCAATAAATTGCGCCGCTACAGTTATGTTGTAGGGTGGCTACGTCAATGCGATGGGGCCGCCCTGCTCAACCGCACGTTGCCAGGCGGCACGCTGCTGCATCTCCTCCAACCAACGTGTGATAGCGGGCATCTCTTGTTGTGATCCCCGCGTCTGCAGGGCCAGCAGTGGGAAGCTCATTTGTACATCCGCGATGCTGAAGCGCGAGCCCGCGAAATAGCGATGTTGACTAAGGTGCTGCTCAATGACGCTACCATGCAGTTGCAGCTGTTTATTCAGCCAGGCTTTCTGAATGCCCTTGCTCAGCGCGGCACCTGCCGGACGTAACAGCCACGGTACCGGCTTTTTGCCTAATTGCCCAAAAACCAGTTTCATCAGCAGCAACGGCATTAACGAGCCTTCGGCATAATGCAGCCAGTAGCGCGCCTGAATCTGCTCATCCTCGTCGGTCAGTACCAACAAATGCTCACTGTCATATTTTTGCTGCAGGTACTCCAGAATCGCACCTGATTCCGCAATCACGCGATTACCGTCCGTGATCACCGGCGACTTACCCAGCGGGTGCACCTTCTTCAACGCTTCCGGTGCCAGCAAGCTCTTTTCACGTTGATAGCGCTTGATTTGATAGGGCACCGACAGCTCTTCCAGCAGCCATAACACACGGTGCGAACGGGAATTTTCCAGATGGTGTACGGTGATCATGCGCTTTTCCTTGCCGACGAAAGTGTTTCGGCAAGTATAGCGGATCAACTTTTGGGCTCATCCTGTTCGGGATCGAGTAACACCGCACCGGACCCTTGCTGCGCCAGACGGTCTCCGGGGTTGCGCAGCGGACAATCCCGCATCGACAAACAGCCACAGCCAATGCAGCCGTCAAGATCGTTGCGCAGGCGCGTCAGCGTCTCAATGCGCTTATCCAGCTCTTCGCGCCAGTGCTGCGTCAACGCATCCCACTCCTGCGTTGACATGCGTTTATTCGCCGGCACGTGCATCAAACTGTCACTCACTGTCGCCAGTGGAATGCCAATGCGCTGCGCGATCTTGATAATCGCCACGCGCCTCAGCACATCACGACTGTAGCGTCGCTGATTACCGCCATTGCGTGAGCTAAAAATTAACCCTTTAGTTTCATAGAAATGCAGCGCCGATACCGCCACGCCGCTGCGTTTCGCCACTTCTCCGGGTGTTAAAACGGGCTTTGGGTAATTGCGTTCTTTTTTCATTTAGGGCCTTTACCTCAAGTTAACTTGAGGAATTATACTCGCACCCCAACAAAAGTTCGAATTTCAAACCAGGTAAAACAACCTTCAGAAGGATGAGACTATGATGCAACAGGAAATCATTCATTCACTGACTCACTGGATCGATGAGAATCTGGATAAGGCGCTGTCGATCGATGAAGTCGCAGCAAAATCAGGCTACTCAAAATGGCACCTGCAGCGTATGTTCCGTACCGTGACGAAACAAACGCTGGGTGGCTATATTCGCGAGCGCCGTTTGACGCTGGCAGCTGAAGCCCTGCGCCAGACGCAACGTCCGGTGTTCGATATTGCGATGCAGTACGGTTACGACTCACAGCAGACTTTCTCGCGTGTGTTTCGCCGTCAGTTTTCGCAAACGCCAACCGCTTATCGCCACAATATGCGCCGCCAGGCGATGATCCAGCGCCCACGCCTGCTGAGTTTTGATTGCAGTGAAAGCATGAACAGTTTTGCCCAGCGTACTACCGGCGAGTGCTGCCCGGTCCGCTAACCTCTCTGCGCGCCCTTTGCGGGCGCACCTTCCCCCATCTCCTTGTTTTCACTCATTCCCCCGCTTCGATAAAAATATTTCTACCATACCAGGTATAAATTTTGTTCAAACTTTCAAATCGAGTGATATAATGTGAGCCAAGTCACAGTTTCCACGCGCAGTAAGACGGCCTGAAGGGCTTCCCTGACCTTCCTTCTTTGCCGCCAGTGATGTCCAGCAATGTCAGGGATATTACTGATTTGAAGAGGTTTGTTGCAGATGGCTACTTTAACTACCAGCTTAATCGTCATGCGTTGGGAGCTGCTTAGCGCCGTTATGATGTTCTTCGCGAGCACCATGAAAATTAGATTGCGCCAAAACAGTCACCACGTGATGGCATTGATGTGCGGCGGCATTGGTGTTGGCATGTCCTGCTGGTTCGTTACTGGCTTACTGGGCATTACCCTGAGCATGGAAAATCTGCACAACTTCATGGAAATCTCGAAGAACGCCTTTATTCAGGTGATGAGCCAGACGCCTGCTGATTGGCCGAT
Organism: Type-D symbiont of Plautia stali; assembly: GCF_001485335.1. Classification (NCBI taxonomy): domain Bacteria; kingdom Pseudomonadati; phylum Pseudomonadota; class Gammaproteobacteria; order Enterobacterales; family Enterobacteriaceae; species Type-D symbiont of Plautia stali. The sequence continues at coordinate 66,695 of NZ_BBOC01000008.1, forward strand.
GCCTTAATCGCTGCCCATAAAAAACCCCGCTAAGCGGGGTTTTTTATTTTGCTGTGTGATTCTCAAATTTTCTTCAAAACGGCGGGAAGAGCCACTTCCGGAACCGTGACACCCGGTCTCTGCGTACCGCGGCGATCTTGAATCCACATATCACCCATCATCTGGTTTAACCCACGATCCAGCCCAGTGACCAATCCTGCCCCCGGCGTGAACGTCAGCTCACCAAAGTAAATCTGTTCACCATCGATGTACCAGTCCACGCGCACGTAATCGAAGTCACTTGCAAGCGTTTTGCTTAACGCTAAAGCATGCTGAAGCTGTGCCAGCTGTGGAGACACATCCAGGCCGGTATCACGGATTTTGTGATACGCCTCATTGAGGTTGTTTACGTAAAAGTTCATCGACAGTAAGGGGTTACATCGGTTGTAGATCACCTGCAACACATACTCAAAGTTGCCGTCACGCTTGTTGAACATGTGGAACTTATAATCAATCGGCGCCGTTTTACCATCACCAATATACTTCTCCACCAAAATACGCGGCTTAATGTAGCGATAGTGGATTTCACGCGCCTCATTGGCAAAATCGGTTTTCAACCAACGATGGCAGTCACTGATAATCTGCTGCTTCTTCAACGCATCCGGCTCTTCCAACAGAATCTCTACCATGTTGGAGGCATGATTGGGTTTGATGACCGTGTTCTTCCAGCTCGGCAGCGTATGCAGCGAGTGAGGATCGCTGGTCTCATACACCAGCGGGATCAAGTATTCGCTGCCCACCTTCTCGGCGATGTACTCGCGTACGGAGTATTTATCCGATAAACGCCCGTAAATCTGGTAGTCACCAAACACGAATTTACGGTACAGCACTTTTTCATTGAAGACTTTAGGCTGGCGCAGGTTCGGCAGTTTGCGGAACTTGTGAAAATAGTAGATGCGATCCTGGTAAGCCCAGGGCATCTTCTTGATGAAATACTGCACACTTCTTCTGAGTTCATCTTTCAACTTGAGCATATCGGACCTCATTTGTAGGTTTTGTAGTTGAGTGAGGAAACTTGAATCTTCTGAATGACGCCGTTATTGAAGAAGTAATTCATTACGGTGAGGGACAGGAGTTCAGAGATGAAGACGCTCCAGGCGGCGCCCATGATGCCGTAGCCCTGAATCAGCCACCACGACAGCGGCAAGCTGATCACCATCAGGCAGACAATCTTCTTCAGCAGATAGTTGAACCCGCCCTCTTTCACCATGTAGCGATACGCTACGGTTCCCATTGCCGAAAAGCAGGTTGCTAACGACAGTAACGTAATGAGACTTCCTGACTGTGTGTACTCGTGACCATACAAAGCGATGATGATTTTTTCGCCATACAGCGCGATCACCGCTAACAACAACAATGAAACACCCATGACATAGCCGTTCAGCCGCGCAGTGAGCTTGATGGCGGCTGCTCCGCGCTCCCGGAATATCTCCGAGAAACAGGAAGTGATGATGGCGACTGGAATAAAAATCCAGGAAGCCGAGATCGTGTTGGCAGCAGCAAACAAGCCGAGATCGCGTGCTGAAGCGATCCCCGCAAGGAACATCTGCGCCGCTTTAACCTGCACAGAAATAAAGATGCTGGAGATAGCCAGCGGTAATCCGGCATACAACAGATAGCGCAGGTAGGTATTGCGCTTCTCCTGTGGGGGTGCCAGGTCCTGGTTTTCCCGATAGAAGTTGAAACGCTTAATGACGTAGGGCACCAGCGTAACGGCCACAATAGAGAGAGTCAGCCACAGCGGATTGAGATGCAGCCAGGCGATGGTGAAACTCAAGGCAAAGCCCAGCAGCAGGCCGACAGAGTTTGCAACGGTATTCAACCGTGAGGCCAGCCGCGCGTTGTTATACACGCTGAAGGTATCCTGAGTGACAAACACCGATGAAATAAACGAGGCCAGGGCAAACGCGAGGAAGTTTTCCTGCATGTTGTACCACACCCAAATCAACACGGGGATCGAGGTGAGCAGCAGCAACACTAACCGCATATTGCGCGCAACGGTCATCAGGCGCAGGCCTTTCGGTGCACTTTTGCTGATGCGTTTAAAGAGGATGGTTTCCGTGCCAAAAATCGCCACGGTTTGCACCATCGAAAACAACGAAGTAGAAAACGCCATTTGGCCAAAGATGGTCGGGCCAAAGGATTTCGCCACGTAGGAGGTCACAAAGATGACGCCGAACACCGAGACGAGCTTCTCAGACATCATCCAGGCGGCATTAGACATTACGCTCAATTTCATTGACTGATCCTTAGTATTACTTACAGCAACTGCCTTTCGGTACAACGTCCTTGAAATGAATTAACAAGCGCTCAGTGGGCCTGACTTAAATTAATAACTTCAAACCAAACTGGTCCGAAAAATGAGATTCACGTCAGCATTCGTTGAATGAATTCAGGATAATTCCGATTAAACCTGGTGCGAATCTCTGCGGATGTAAACGATTTCAACCTGAATTCAGAGAAAAAGTTTACTGGCACACCCTGTGATTTTCACGAACAGGTTATGCCGAATTTCCAATGATTGTAGTATTTTTCTGCATTTGGGATGGAATGAATCTATATCAAAAAACCAAAGCCAGGAAGGCGTTCAATGGCATTCAGAATAAAATAAGATTTATCCCATGATGATATTTATTCTAAATAACTTAATTTAACCCTCGCAATTCTAATCGCGCACTTTAATACTGCATTAATACTCTTTTTGCAGTACCAGATATTAATACAGTTATTCTCATCCACTAATTGATAAGAAAGGTAAGAGCATTTATGAGAAAGTCACGATATAGCGAAGAGCAAATCACAAATGCCATTAAAGCTTCTGAAACAGGAGTGAAAGTCAGGGAGATTTGTGAGGAGCTAGGCATCTCAGAGGCTACCTTCTATAGTTGGAAGAAAAAGTTCTCCGGACTTTCTTCCGAAGAAGGTAGAAAAATCAAAGAATTGGAGGATAAGCTACAGAACCTTTCCCGCGAGTTGCAGTCGTTGAGTTCCGACAAGGAGATGCTGCAAAGCGTACTGAAAAACTTCTTCACCACCAATGAAAAACGTCAGGCCGTTAACTTCCTGCAAACCACCTTCGACATCGGTACCCGTCGCAGCTGTCGCTTGCTGGATATTAGCCGTAGCGTTTACCACTATCCTTCAGGGTCCGATAATCACTAACGACATTAAGACCGTTGTTATTTGACTTAATGCTGAGATTTGTTCTTACCAGAAGAGATGAAGATCATTTAATTCGGCGTTCGCAACATAACAATTCGCACCATTTTTTCCTGATGATTATCATCGCGGAATTGCTTCCTTTTTTGCGGTAAAATTGATTCACATCAGCAAAAGTCTCGCTATTCAAGCCATTTAGACGAGGGCCAATCTCATTTCGGTGAGATTGGCCCTTCGAATATTACTTTATCAATATTAATACTCAGCCCTGAATGCAGATAATTCTGTTAAGCATTCATGAACAACAGAGTGTAACCGCTCGCACATCACCTCTTCTTTAAATTGGATCTATTGCCTTACGCAATGATCATCTTCTCGATTATCGCCATACCTTATCCCATGCATCAGTACCAGGATTCATCCAGATCGAAAACGTTATCATGCCTAAACAATTACAGTAAAAAATGGCAACTCGCGTGAAATATCACCCCATAATTCATCGCTGTGTTTAATCAATTTTTATCAGGGTTCTAGCGGGTGTTTCTGAACTCTGATGTTATCCCTTGAGCAAACAGTGGCTTTCCAGCGGGATTTTCAGTGCCAAAACGCAAGTAAAATGCATCCTATACACACTTTTATGCCCCTCATCAGGGCCTTTTAGCCCACCTCTAAGGGGTAAATCATCGCTAAAACCGGCGACAGAGAAGCCGCGCGAGTGCTTGTCGCACCGCTTCGTTATGTCAAACAAGGGGGCAAACAGCGGTGAAATTGAGGGAAATTGTTATAAGACGACGATATGAGAGGGGATAAACGCCATTTCAGCGCACAAAACCGACTGGTCAAATTCTTAAAAACACTGAAGAAAGCGCTGCTGAGCAATCATTTCAGCAGCGAAAATCATTCGTTTCAGATCGGTTTGACCACCGGCTGCGGTTTAATGCGCATCGCGTAAATCACGCCGACTATCAGGCAACCAATGCCAATACTGGTCAACAGCGGCGGCCAACTTTGTCGCCACAGGAAGGTCCACAGTAATCCGGCTAAGGTTTCGAATACGATAAGCGGCCCCATGATCACGGTGGGCACGCGCTGGCTCGCCGCATTCCAGCACAGTGTGCCGAGCCAGGAACAAATCAGGCCAATCGCTAACATCAGCAACAGATAGCGCGTTGGCTGTGGCCCAAACGGCAGCGCGAAGTCCGGTTGCTGCCAGTAAAGCTGACCACAAACCAATAAATAGAACACCAATGCCAAGGGTAAGGTGATCAGTCCCTGCGCAGTCGCCCAGCTACCAGGCTTATGCTGCGGGTGAGCGCGCAGCCAGACACCATTACGCAACGGATACCAGGTCCAGCACGCCACCGCTAATACGGCCAACAGCAGACCGGTGAGATAACGCGACCAGTCAAAGTCCGGCCCCTGCATCTGCAGTTCTGCAGCATTCACGCACGCCAAACCCGCAGCGATAATCAATAAGGCCGGTAAGAGCTTACGCCAGGAAAGTCGTCCCTCAAGATGGCCGTAACAGAGATTGGCCGTCACGGTGATCACCACCGGGAGCGTGCCGATGATCATGGTCGATATAGGTGCGCCGGTGCGCTGAATCGCACTGGCGAGAAATGCGTAATAGAGCAAATTGCCGATTAACGACAGTTTCAGCGCTTCCAGCCAGTCTTTGCGCGCCAGCAGGCGCAAACGACGACGGTCCAGCCACGCCAGCGGCAGCACCACCAGACCAAACGCCACATAGCGCCCGGCTGATTGTAAGGTTCCTGGATAGTCCGGTATCAGCAAAGGGCCAACGAAAATCAGCCCCCACATCAGTCCAGCCGCTAAAGCAAATACAATCCCAGCCAACATACGCTCTTCCTTTATCACAATGCGACAGCAGTGTGACGCAAACCGATAATAAAGGCTTGTAGCAGATTGCGGTTAGCGTGAGGGGAAGACTTGCTTTTGAAAACGCCCAGGCGTAATGCCGTAGCGATGGGCGAAGGCTCGCGTGAGATGCGCCTGGTCGGTCAATCCTACCGTCGCTGCTACGGACGCAGCGCTCTCGCCTTTGGCCAGTCGCTGTTTAGCCTCGAACAAACGAAATGCCATCAGCATTTGATGGGGCGTGACATGGAAGTGCTGTTTAAAACTGCGCAGGAAGTGCCAGGGCGACAAGGCAGCCAGCGTGGCCAGCTCCTCCAGACGCACCGGCTCCGCCAGATTTTCTCGCAGATACGCTTTCACCACATCGAAACGATGCGCACCTTCTGCGGGCCTGGCTTTGCCTTGATGTGCCAGTGGACGCAGCAACTCAAGCAGTTCCAGTAACAGGCTTTCACGCTCCAGCGCACTGGTTGCCTGCCACATCTGCGACAGCCGCTGGGAAAAGGGCTGCGCCAGACGCACATCCGTGCGCAATGCTTCACTGAACCACCAGTCACGATCGCCGGTCAGCCGATCCATCTCCTGCGGATCGATGTAAATCATGCGATAACGCCATCCTTCTTCGCAGGCCGATTCCCCCGTGTGTAACTCATCCGGATTCATCATCACCAGCGAGTGTTGCGGTGCCGTGTAATGCGTTCCGCGATAGCGGAAGCGTTGTGCGCCGGACTCAATGGTGCCAATGCCAAAGGCTTCATGGGTGTGCGGCTCAAAGGCATAGCGGGAGATGTGAGCCTGATACAGTTCAATGCCAGGCAATTCAGCAAATTGCTGAAATTGTGCCTGGTCGCACTTATCAGGAAAAATTTCGGGAACCACCTTCACGCCACACCTCCGGTAAAAACAGCTCAATAAGCATGCGCGGCTGGGAGGGGAAATGCAAAGCAGTTTTGCTTTACCTGTACACGGATTGATCGCGATACTGGAGCCCTGCATAAAAAGGAGGACGTGATGGCAAATCGAGTGGTTGTGGTGGTGGATATGCAAAACGGCGTGCTGGAAACGCCGCGTTTCGATCGTGAAGGGCGCAGTGTCCGCATCAATCAATTAACGGCTGCAGCCGACCAGGTCATTTTTATCCAACACGTTGGGCCAGGCATGGAAGTGGACACCGAGGGCTGGCAGATTATTCCGGAGTTACAGCAGCCCGACAATGCGCGCTATTTGAACAAAACCGCCTGTGACAGTTTCTGGCAAACCGACTTTGCCGCTGTGCTTGACCAGCATGACATTAAGAGCTTCGTGATTTGCGGCTGCGCCACCGATTATTGTGTCGATACCACCATTAAAGTGGGCGCGAGCCTGGGCTATCGCATCACCGTTGCCGCCGATGCCCACACCACCGCTGACCGCACTTACGTGACCGCGCAGCAGCAAATCAATCAGCACAATGAAGTCTGGGCCGATCTCATCCTGCCGGGCAACCCGGTGCTGGTGCGTGATACCGATGATCTGCTGCGCGAGTGGCGACCGCACTAGTTCTTAATATACGGATTAAGATCCTGCGAACATAAAAAAGGCCATTCATGAAGAATGGCCTTTTCAATTCAACATCAGGTTACCTGTTTACACAGGGCCCAATCAGAAAGGAATGTCGTCGTCAAAGTCCATTGGCGGTTCATTGTTCGCCGGTGCACTCTGCTGCTGCGGACGCTGCTGTGCGCCGCCGCTGAACTGGTTGCCGCCCTGAGGCTGCTGTTGAGGTTGTTGTGGCTGGCCCCAACCGTTGTTATTGCCGCCGCCCTGGCCACCCATTGGTGCGCCACCTGCGTTCGCACCCTGCTGACGTCCACCCAGCATCTGCATGGTGCCGCCAACGTTGACGACCACTTCAGTGGTGTACTTTTCCTGGCCGCTCTGATCCTGCCATTTACGGGTACGCAACTGGCCTTCAATGTAAACCTGAGAACCTTTACGCAGGTACTCGCCTGCGACTTCGGCAAGCTTGCCGAACAGCACAACACGGTGCCACTCGGTAATCTCTTTGTTTTCACCGGTGGTCTTGTCGCGCCAGCTTTCCGACGTGGCCAGCGTAATGTTGGCTACCGCGCCACCATTTGGCATGTAGCGCACTTCCGGATCCTGACCCAGATTCCCGACTAGAATCACTTTGTTTACGCCACGACTGGCCATGTTGCTGTCTCCCGATGAGTTGATGCTAAAAGTCTAAGCCAAAAATTGTATCACGTCACAATGACGGTGCCCACTTCAGAGCAGGCTCCCAATTTTTCTTCGGCACACAGAATAGCAAAAACACTGGATATTTATTCAGTTTATTTTTTGTGCCATAATGATGCGTTTCTGCTGGTCGTGCTGGTAAGGCATGGCGAGTGTTGTTCAATCCGGGAAAGGTGAATGGATAAGATCGAAGTCCGCGGTGCGCGCACCCATAATTTGAAGAATATCAACCTGATCATCCCTCGCGATAAGCTGATTGTGGTCACCGGTCTGTCGGGTTCCGGGAAGTCGTCGCTGGCGTTTGATACGCTATATGCCGAAGGTCAGCGCCGCTATGTTGAATCGCTCTCGGCCTATGCACGTCAGTTTCTTTCATTAATGGAGAAACCGGACGTTGACCATATTGAAGGTCTTTCGCCCGCCATTTCTATTGAACAGAAATCGACTTCGCACAACCCGCGTTCAACGGTCGGTACCATTACCGAAATCCATGACTATCTGCGTCTGTTGTTTGCCCGTGTCGGTGAACCACGCTGCCCCGACCACGATGTGACGCTGGCAGCGCAAACCGTGAGCCAGATGGTGGACCAGGTGTTGGCGCAGGAAGAGGGCCGCCGTTTGATGCTGCTGGCGCCGGTGGTGAAAGATCGCAAAGGCGAGCACACCAAAACGCTGGAAAACCTTGCGGCTCAGGGTTATATCCGTGCCCGTATCGACGGTGAGGTCTGCGATCTGTCTGATCCACCGAAGCTGGAACTGCAGAAGAAACACACCATTGAAGTCGTGATTGACCGCTTCCGCGTGCGTGACGATCTGGCGACGCGTCTGGCGGAATCCTTTGAGACCACGCTGGCGCTGAGTGGCGGCACCGCGATTGTGGCGGATATGGACGACAATAAAGCGGAAGAGATGCTGTTCTCCGCTAACTTTGCCTGCCCGATTTGTGGCTACAGCATGAGTGAACTGGAACCGCGCCTGTTCTCGTTCAACAACCCGGCCGGTGCGTGCCCAACCTGTGATGGTTTGGGTGTGCAGCAATATTTCGATCCCGATCGTGTGGTGCAAAACGGCGAGCTGTCACTGGCGGGAGGCGCGATTCGTGGCTGGGACCGCCGCAACTTCTATTACTTCCAGATGCTGCGCTCATTAGCAGAGCACCTCGATTTTGATGTCGAAGCCCCGTTTAACAGCCTGAGCGACAAAGCGCGCGAGGTGATTTTATACGGTTCCGGCAAAGAGAATATCGAATTTAAATACATCAACGATCGCGGCGACACCTCAGTGCGTCGTCATCCGTTTGAAGGTGTGTTGCACAACATGGAGCGCCGTTACAAAGAGACGGAATCCAATGCTGTGCGTGAAGAGCTGGCGAAATTCATCAGCAACCGCTCCTGCACCAGCTGTGAAGGCACACGTCTGCGTCGTGAAGCGCGTCATGTGTTTGTTGAGAACACCAACTTGCCGACTATCTCAGAGATGAGCATCGGTCACGCAACCGACTTCTTCCGTAACCTCAAGCTCAGCGGCCAACGTGCGCAAATCGCTGAGAAAATCTTGAAAGAGATCGGCGATCGCCTGAGTTTCCTGGTTAACGTCGGTCTGAATTACCTCTCCATGTCACGATCCGCGGAGACCTTATCCGGTGGTGAGGCACAGCGTATTCGTCTGGCAAGCCAAATCGGTGCGGGTCTGGTGGGCGTGATGTACGTGCTGGATGAGCCATCGATTGGTCTGCATCAGCGTGATAACGAGCGTCTGCTCGGGACGCTGATTCATCTGCGCGATCTGGGTAACACTGTGATTGTGGTGGAGCATGATGAGGATGCAATCCGCGCGGCAGACCATGTGATTGATATCGGCCCTGGCGCGGGCGTCCACGGTGGTCAGGTGGTGGCCGAGGGTGATGTGAATGCCATTATGGCAAACGAAGCCTCATTGACCGGCCAATATTTGAGTGGCAAACGCGAAATCGCGATTCCCCAACAACGCGTGAAAGGTGATCCCGCCAAGGTCCTTAAACTGACCGGCGCACGTGGCAATAACCTGAAAGACGTGACGCTGACGATTCCGGTAGGCCTGTTTACCTGTATCACTGGCGTGTCGGGCTCGGGTAAATCAACGCTGATCAACGATACCTTGTTCCCGATTGCTCAGCGTCAGCTCAATGGTGCCACTACCACTGAAGTTGCCCCGTATCGTGAGATTGCCGGTCTGGAGCACTTCGATAAAGTCATCGATATCGATCAGAGCCCAATCGGTCGTACACCGCGCTCTAACCCGGCCACCTACACCGGCATTTTCACGCCGGTACGTGAACTGTTTGCCGGCGTGCCGGAAGCGCGTTCACGTGGTTACAATCCGGGTCGTTTCAGCTTTAACGTGCGTGGCGGACGCTGTGAAGCCTGTCAGGGCGATGGCGTAATCAAAGTCGAGATGCACTTCCTGCCAGACGTTTACGTGCCTTGCGATCAGTGCAAGGGCAAACGCTATAACCGTGAAACGCTGGAGATTAAATATAAAGGCAAAGGCATTCACGAAGTGCTGGATATGACCATCGAAGAAGCACGTGAGTTCTTCGATGCGGTGCCAGCGCTGGCGCGTAAGCTGCAAACGCTGATGGATGTAGGTCTGTCATATATTCGCCTCGGTCAGTCGGCTACCACGCTCTCCGGTGGTGAAGCCCAGCGCGTGAAGCTGGCGCGTGAGCTGTCGAAGCGCGGCACCGGGCAGACACTTTACATCCTGGATGAACCGACTACCGGTCTGCACTTCGCCGATATCCAACAGCTACTGGAAGTGCTGCATCAGTTGCGCGATCAGGGCAATACCATTGTGGTGATTGAGCACAACCTTGATGTGATCAAAACCGCTGACTGGATTGTTGATCTCGGTCCTGAAGGCGGCAGTGGCGGCGGGGAAATTCTGGTTTCGGGCACACCTGAAACGGTTGCCGAATGTGAGAAATCCCACACCGCGCGCTTCCTGAAGCCGATGTTAAAGAAGTGATTTTACCAGGTGCGCATCAATGCGCACCCTACATTTTGTATACTGTTTATCCGTAGGGTCGCCATTAATGGCGACCGCTGTTTCAGACATTCCTTTCAGCCAGATTCCGCAGCAAAATGCAGAAACAGGCAAGAATCAGACAACTTCAGGCATATACGCTTTCTCCCCCGCTGACTATCCTTATACCGTTCCTTTTTAGCGCAACCCAACGCGCCTTTATCCCTTCAGCTCACTGAACGGGATCCCGCAATAAACTCACGACACACCCGATTGGAGACACCATGAATATTACGCATGCCTATGCCGCACAGGACGCGAAATCTAAACTCGCCCCGTTCGACTATAAGCCGCGCGAGCTGCGCGCTCATGATGTGCAGATTGAAGTGTTGTACTGTGGCGTTTGCCACTCCGACCTGCATACTGCGCGCAATGAATGGAAAAACACCATTTTCCCTGTAGTGCCAGGCCATGAAATTGTTGGACGCGTGACCGCAGTTGGCGCGCACACCCACAAATATAAAGTGGGCGATTTGGTCGGTGTTGGCTGTATGGTTGACTCCTGCCGCAGCTGTCCGAGCTGCCAGGAAGGACTGGAGCAGTATTGCGAAAATGGTTTTGTTGGCACCTACAATGGTGAAGACCGTGAAACCCGAGCCATCACTTACGGCGGCTACTCCACCAGCATGGTCGTTGACGAGAGTTTCGTGCTGCGTGTACCGGAAAACCTCGACCTGGCCGGTGTTGCGCCCCTGCTGTGCGCCGGTATCACCACCTATTCTCCGCTGCGCCACTGGAATGTAGGCCCAGGTCAGAAAGTCGGTATCGTCGGTCTTGGCGGCCTTGGTCATATGGGTGTGAAACTTGCCCATGCCATGGGCGCACATGTGGTGCTGTTCACCACCTCTCCATCTAAAATTGAGGATGGCAAACGTCTCGGCGCCGATGAAGTGGTGATTTCAAAAGATGCTGATCAGATGGCACAGCATACCAACAGCTTTGATTTCATCCTCAACACCGTTGCTGCTCAGCACGATCTCAACCCGTTTATTGCCCTGCTGAAACGCGATGGCAACATGACACTGGTTGGCGCGCCAGAGCACGATCACCCGGCACCACAGGTGTTCAATCTGATCTTCAAACGTCGCAGCATTGCCGGTTCGCTGATTGGTGGCATCGCTGAAACTCAGGAGATGCTGGATTTCTGCGGTAAGCACGGTATCACTTCAGACATCGAGCTGATCGCCATGAACCAGATTAACGAAGCCTACGAACGTATGCTGAAAAGCGACGTGAAATACCGCTTCGTAATTGATATCAACACCCTGCGTGAAGAGTCTGCGGCTTAATTAGCGCGAATCTTCATCATGGCTGACGCCCGCCGCGCGTGTGGCGTCAGCCTGTTGCCAGGAAGCATCGACCAGATAATATATCTGCGAATCCTTTAATGAACCATCCAGCCACAATGTACTCCAGTGCGTCTTATTGAGGTGCTCGCTCGGAAACACATCACTGTGCTCCTCTCGCAACAAATCGGCCAGTGCAGGCGAGGTTTTTAACGACAGCGCCGGACGCCCTTTTGCATCATGCACCATGGCAAATAGCACACCCTCGCTTTTGATTTGCGTGGCATCCCATTCATTTTTATAGGTTTGCTCCGCGCCCGGTTTGCTCATACAAAAAGTCAGTAAATCTGAAGTGTTCATGCTGTACTCCCTTTCATCGATAGGCAGATAACTGCGCGGCATTCCGCCTGCCAGAATCTTAAAGTCATCACACCGTTTAAGTGTGCAGCATGTCGCCAAAAGGTAAAGGTCAGCTCGGCAGATTAGGGCGATAAAAAAACCGCCAGCCCGAAGGCATGGCGGTTTTTATCTTGCTGCGAGGTGTCTTTACATCACGGCAGCAAAGGCTTCAGCGACCTGATTCACGTTACGGCTATTAAGGCCGGCAACGCACATACGGCCGCTGGCGATCAGGTAGACGCCGAACTCATCACGCAGGCGATCAACCTGCTGCGCACTCAGACCGGTGTAGCTGAACATGCCGCGCTGCTTCAGCAGGTAATCGAAGTTTTTCCCCGGCAGCTTGGTGCTCAGCACGTTAACCAGTGCCTGACGCATTTCGATGATACGCAGACGCATCGCTTCCACTTCTGCCAGCCAGCTGTTCAGCAGAGCTTCGTCGTTCAGCACGCAGGAAACCACCTGAGCACCGAAGTTTGGTGGGCTGGAGTAGTTACGACGCACAGTGGCTTTCAACTGACCCAGCACGCGTGCAGACTCTTCTGCGCTTTCGCACACAATCGACAAGCCGCCAACACGTTCGCCATACAGCGAGAAGATTTTCGAGAACGAGTTGCTGACCAGTGCAGGCAGACCCGCAGCGGCAATCGCGCGGATGGCATAAGCATCTTGCTCCATACCGGCACCAAAGCCCTGATAAGCAATATCGAGGAATGGAATTAGTTCCTGCGCCTTCAACACTTCGGTGGTTTCATCCCACTGCGCGTCGGTCAAATCTGCGCCCGTTGGGTTGTGGCAGCATGGATGCAACAGCACGATGGACTGCTTTGGCAGTGTCTTCAGTTTGGCAATGAAAGCATCGAACTTCACACCGTTGGTGTCCGCGTCGTACCACGGATAGGTGTTCACCTCGAAACCGGCACCGTTGAAGATCGCGACGTGGTTTTCCCACGTTGGGTCACTCACCCACACGTTAGAATGCGGGAAATAGCGCTTAAGGAAATCTGCCCCCACTTTTAACGCACCAGAACCGCCGAGCGTCTGAATCGAAGCAATACGCCCCGCTTTCAGCATTGGATGTTCTTTACCAAACAGCAACGGGGCAATGGCGTTACGGTAAGGTCCCAGGCCTTCCATCGGCAGATAGAGCGAAGCCTGATGCGGCTGCGCCTGCAGGCGCTCTTCGGCTGCAGCAACGGCCTGTAGCTGAGGAATGATGCCCGCCTCGTTGTAATAGAGGCCGATGCTCAGATTCACTTTGTTGTCACGCGGATCCTGTTTGAAGGTTTCCATCAGCGACAGAATCGGATCGCCAGCATAAGCATCAACGTTTTGAAACACGGTGCAGATCTCCATGATTGGTCATAAAAAGTCGGTAAAGAGGCGTCATCAAACCATGTAACGGCCAGGACGGTGATTCATTGCGATGATGAGATTAAGTATCACCGCACCTGCGATAGAAGCCAACAGCATCGGCAACGACACTACAAACAGTGATGCGAGTACCACGCAGGTATCCACCGCCATTTGCAGTTTGCCCGCGCGCAGACCGATGCGGTCTTGCAGCCAGAGCGCCAAAATGTTGATACCACCTAAACTGGCTTTGTGACGAAACAACACTATAAACCCAATACCCATCACCACGTTACCGAACAATGCCGCATAAAAGGGATTTAGCGCAGAAAAATGAATGAATAACGGGTGTAAATGAGTAAACAGTGAAACCAGTCCAACGGCGCAGAAGGTTTTGAGGGTGAATTCCCATCCCATACGGCGCACCGCCAGCCAGTAAAACGGCAGGTTGATCAGGAAAAACGCGCTGCCGAAGGAGAGCGGCGTCAGATAGCTGATTAAGAAGGCAATGCCTGCAGAGCTGCCAGTCAGCGCGCCCGCCTGTTTCAGCATAATCACGCCAAATGAGACCATTAATGTGCCGAGCACAATGGCCAGCGCATCTTCAATCAGCGAATGAGGAACTTTGGTAGGTTGAACGACGTTATCCATGGATTAATCTCAGTGCAAATGATGCGGTTCAAATGCAAAAAACGCACCACATAGGCGGCGTCTAGTCGCCACCTATGTGGTGCCAGCGATTATCCAATTGATAACTAAGGCGCTTTTATTGCAGGTTTTTGTGCATCAACTAACGAGCCAGTAATCAATTCATGCACAAATCTGTTTCTGGTGCGCGTTTTTCGCATGTTTCAGCCAAATATTGCACCAGATTAGCACATCATGCACTTTTATGGCGCGTTTTGTGCTCAGGGATCATCATCAAACCGTTCTCTTTTAATCGGTTTAAAACGACGGAAGTCTTCACATGCGCCACGCTCTGATGGCCCGCCACTAATTGGCTGATCAATGCGCTGAGTGACGCCAAATCGGCGACGGCAACTTTCAGCAGATAATCGGCATCACCGGTGGTTTTGAAAGCATCAACAATGGCGGCTTCCTCCTCCACCATGCGATGAAAACTCGCTTCATAATCAGGTGTGTGATTTTTCAAACGCACTTCAATCAAACCCACCATGCCCAGCCCTACTGCGTCCGGCGAGAGCCGCGCGTGATAACCGAGGATAAGGTTTGCCTGTTCAAGGTTGATGCGGCGGCGTGAACATTGGGACGCCGAAAGACCGACTAAATCACTGAGTTCCTGATTGGTGAGGCGGCCGTTAGATTGTAATAGTGTCAATATCTTAAGGTCGTAATCGTCTACCTGAGTCATTCTGCTTCCACAGCGTATTAAGGGGCGCTTTGGTACAGATAACCTGATTAAAGCCGGGGTTGTCCAACACTATTTTCTGATGACGTGAATTGCATGCACAAATCGTGCATGCAACGGGTATGGAAGGATTATTCGTCGTCGTAAGAGGGTCCAGCGTAGTTATCAAAGCGGGACCACTGACCGTTAAAGGTCAATCGTACGGTGCCGATCGGCCCGTTTCGCTGTTTACCGAGAATGATCTCCGCGATGCCTTTCAGATCGCTGTTTTCGTGATAAACCTCGTCGCGATAGATGAACATGATCAAGTCGGCATCCTGTTCGATCGATCCGGATTCACGCAGATCTGAGTTTACCGGACGTTTGTCCGCTCGCTGCTCCAGAGAGCGGTTAAGCTGCGACAGTGCCACCACCGGCACATTGAGCTCTTTCGCCAGGGCTTTCAACGAACGCGATATCTCGGCAATCTCCAGCGTACGGTTATCCGACAGTGACGGCACGCGCATCAATTGCAGGTAATCGATCATGATCAAGCTCAGACCGCCATTTTCCCGGAACACACGGCGTGCGCGTGAGCGGACCTCCGTTGGCGTCAGACCAGAAGAATCATCGATATACATGTTCTTCTTCTCCAGCAGGATGCCCATGGTTGCGGAGATACGCGCCCAGTCTTCATCTTCCAACTGACCGGTTCGAATACGGGTCTGATCCACACGTGACAGTGAAGCCAGCATACGCATCATCAATTGTTCGCTGGGCATCTCAAGGCTGAAGATCAATACCGGCTTATCTTGCAGCATTGCCGCGTTTTCGCACAGGTTCATGGCGAAGGTGGTTTTACCCATCGATGGACGCGCGGCAACGATAATCAGATCCGAGCCCTGCAAACCGGCGGTTTTTTATTCAGGTCCTGATAGCCGGTATCGACCCCGGTGACGCCATCGTGCGGCGTCGACACCAGCGCCTCAATACGCGATACCGTGGCTTCCAGAATCTGCTCAATGTTCTGCGGGCCTTCATCTTTATTCGCGCGCTGCTCGGCGATTTTGAAGACATTGGATTCGGCGAAATCGAGCAGATCTTCGCTGCTGCGGCCTTGAGGATCATAACCCGCATCGGCAATTTGATTCGCCACCGAGATCATTTCGCGCACCACCGCACGTTCACGTACGATATCCGCATAGGCACCGATGTTCGCGGCACTTGGGGTATTTTTCGCTAATTCAGCCAGATAGGCAAAGCCGCCCGCCATCTCCAGCTCACCCAATGTTTCCAGCGATTCGGATAAGGTGATCAGGTCAATCGGCTGGCCCATTTCCAGCAGGCGCTGCATTTCAGAGAAGATCATGCGGTGCGAGCGGTTGAAGAAATCTTCCGCCACGACGCGCTCAGAGACGTTATCCCAGCGCTCGTTATCCAGCATCAACCCACCGAGCACCGACTGCTCCGCTTCAATGGAATGCGGCGGCATTTTCACGCCTTCCAGCTGCCGATCGCGGGTTTCGTTGGATTTGTTGGTGGGTTTATTTCCTGCCATAGTGAATGCATTACCGATCGTGAAAGGGACGCGCAAGTATACCGTCCCAGGATGAACAATCACAGGAGTCAGAATGGCAAAGCGTATTCAGTTCAACCAACACGGTGGCCCGGAGGTGTTGCAATGGGTCGATTTTGAGCTAGCCGATCCCAGCGAGCATGAAGTTCAGGTCGAGAATAAGGCGATTGGCATCAACTACATAGACACCTATGTACGCAGCGGACTCTATCCGGTGGGCGCGTTTCCCTCTGGCCTTGGCACCGAAGCGGCGGGCGTGGTCAAACGCGTGGGCTCTGCCGTGACACGTTTTAAGCCCGGCGACCGGGTGGTGTATTGCCAGGCCACGCTGGGGGCCTATAGCGAGCTGCATAATGTGGCGGAAGACCGCCTGGTGATCTTGCCAGACAGCATCAGCTTCGAGCAGGGCGCCGCCTCATTTCTCAAGGGGCTAACCGTGCAGTATCTGCTGCGCCAGACCTATAAAGTGAAAGCGGACGAGATCTTTCTGTTCCACGCGGCGGCCGGTGGGGTGGGTTTGATTGCCTGCCAGTGGGCGAAAGCGCTGGGTGCGCATTTGATTGGCACCGTCGGGTCGGCTGAAAAAGCGAAAATTGCCAAAGATGCCGGCGCATGGGCCACGATTAACTACCGTGAGGAGAATATTGCCCAACGCGTCAGCGAATTGACCAACGGCGAGAAAGTGGGCGTGGTGTATGACTCCGTCGGGAAAGATACCTGGGAACCGTCGCTCGATAGCCTGCGCCGTCATGGCTTGATGGTGAGTTTTGGTAATGCGTCAGGGCCGGTAACCGGTGTCGATCTCGGCATTCTGAACAAGAAGGGATCGCTGTTTGTCACGCGCCCTTCGCTGTTTGGATACATCACTAACCGTCAGGAGCTCGACAGCGCCAGCAATGAACTTTTCTCACTGATTGCCAGCCGCGCCATTCAGTTGAAAGTGCCAGAAGAGCAGAAGTTTGCCTTGAGCGATGCGGTACGTGCGCATCAGGTGCTGGAAAGCCGCGCCACACAGGGCTCAAGTTTACTGATCCCCTAAAAGTTAAGGGCTTCCCGAAGGAAGCCCTTTTTTTCTTTCTTTTTATAGTTCGCGCTGGTGTAGGGTCAGCGGCGATGAATTCGTTTGAATTACTTTACGCATCCTGACAGAAAACATAAGTAAAAAATATGTTTAAATGCAGATTCGTACTAAGCAATTATTCACTCTGTGATCGCCCCCGCATTTAGCGCCAGCCATTCCTGTCTAAGTGACTGATTTTTCTTTTCAGTCTGTTCAATTTAGCTTCACCACTTGGTGTAGTCAATGCGCGGTAAAGCCAGACGGCGACCACTGCCAGCACCAACCATGGCAACAACTTGATAACAAGTGCAAACAATCCGCCCAGGAACATAACGACGGTGGCGACGATCAATGCCGCGATGACACCCAGCAGTGAAACGCCGGTCAATAGCAGCATCAGAAAAAAGCCGATAACAAATAAAATTTCCACGAAGGCTCTCCTGTGTAAGTAACACAGAGTGCATTACAAGATGCGTGCCAAATTAGAAATTTAGGTAATGTGTTGAAAAGTAGAGAAAAGATTGAGGGTTAAGCTAAATACAGTGATGAGATTCACTAAGTTGTGGCGTGATAAAAACCACATCTTAACGGCTTAATGATTCCTGATAATCTTCAAAGGCGGCCTGAAGGCCGCCCCTACGATGTCAGGTAGCCTGAGATCACGCTTCCTGAGGGATCTTATCTGCCACTAAGGCTAGTGCCGCTTCCAGCACACGAACATCCGCACCCGGTTTATGCGCATTTTCACTTAAATGACGACGCCACTGACGTGCGCCCGGAATGCCCTGGAACAGACCCAGCATATGACGAGTGACGTGACCAAGATAGGTTCCCTTGCTGAGTTCTGCTTCGATATAAGGATACATCGAACGCACCACGGCAACCGGATCCACTAACGCACTGTCGCGACCAAACAGCTCACGATCCACCTGCGCCAGAATGCCGGGGTTTTGATAGGCTTCGCGGCCCATCATCACACCATCCATATGCTGCAAATGCGCTTTTGCTTCTTCCAGGGTTTTAATGCCGCCATTGATGGCCATGGTCAGCCCGGGGAAATCACGCTTCAGTTGGTAAACGCGTGGATAGTCGAGCGGTGGAATTTCACGGTTCTCTTTCGGGCTCAGACCCGAAAGCCAGGCTTTGCGGGCATGAATAATAAAGGTGTCACAATTTCCCTTATCCGCCACGGTGCCGACGAAATCACACAGGAATTCATAACTGTCTTGCTCATCAATACCGATGCGCGTTTTGACCGTCACCGGAATGCTCACCACATCGCGCATGGCCTTAATGCAATCAGCGACCAATGCCGCATCAGCCATCAGGCAGGCACCAAAACGGCCGTTCTGGACGCGATCGGAAGGGCAACCGACGTTGAGATTGATCTCATCGTAACCCCGTTCCTCCGCGAGTTTTGCGCACTGCGCCAATGCTGCAGGATCGCTGCCACCTAACTGCAACGCGAGCGGATGTTCCTCTTCACTGTAAGCGAGATAATCACCTTTGCCGTGAATGATAGCGCCCGTGGTCACCATTTCGGTGTACAGCAGTGTATCGCCGCTTAACTTGCGGTGAAAATAACGACAGTGGCGGTCGGTCCAGTCCAGCATCGGGGCGATGGAAAAACGTTGCGAAGAGAAAGTATCGGTCATGAAGCGCAGCAAATCCGGAGTGAGTTAAGTGATGACAATCTGCGCAATGATACCACAGTAGTAACGGGCGACACAGCCGCCCGTTACTCAGATTACACCGTTGGTGCGGTGGAGGTAGATGAAGCGGACTGGGATCGTTCGCCCACTTTGACCGGTGCGGTTTCACGGGTGTGGAACGCGACCCACGTCGAGATGACACCCAGCAGTGAGAACATCACCGCAGGACCAATCCAGCCAACCATGCCGTAAACACCCGTGGCGATAAAGGGCAACAATCCCGCCACGACCGAAGCACCGTTGTACCCCAGTGAAATGCCGGAAGATCGCACATTGGCCGGGAATTGTTCAGAAAACCAGCTTGATTCCACCGCAAAGATGGGGTCATGGCTAAACAGCAGTGACATCGCCACGGCAACAATCACCATCATCACAGCCCCCGTATTAATCAGCATAAACATCGGGATACCAAACAGGATGGTGAAGATGGCCCCGATGAGGAAGACAGGACGACGACCAACCTTGTCACTGAGAGCGCCATACAACAGGTGACTGCCTAAACCGAGCGCCGAGCCAATCAACGTGCCCCACAACACATGGCGGGTATCGGTGATTTCCGCCAGCACAACATAAGAGAGCATAAAACTGGTGGTGATGTAGTAGCCGCCGGTCTCCGCCAAACGCAGCCCCATAATTTTTACAATGGTGCGCCAGTCACGGCGGATCACTTCCAGCGCCGGTTGCTGAACAATCTGTTTGTCCGCTTTGGCTTTTTCAAACTCGGGTGATTCCGCCACCTGCATACGAATAAAGATGCCGATGGCAACCATTACAAACGAGATCAGGAATGGCATGCGCCAGACCCAGTCACCTTCAAATAACGCAGCAGAGAGTAAGAACGAGCCATTCGCCAACAGCAGACCCAGCGGAATGCCGAGTTGCGGCACCGCACCATAAAAACCGCGTTTTTTGGCTGGCGCATGTTCGAACGCCATCAAAACGGCACCGCCCCACTCTGCGCCGAATCCGATCCCCTGGATCATACGTAATAAGATCAACAAGATCGGCGCCAGTACGCCGGCCTGCTCATAGGTCGGCAATGCACCTATTAATACGGTGGCTCCGCCCATGGCTAACAGCGACCAAAACAGTACGGTCTTACGGCCATAACGATCGCCAAAATGCCCTGCCAGATAGCCGCCGAACGGACGCATCAGGAAGCCAACCGCCAGAGTTGCAAACGCCGCGAGAATGCCAACGATCGGCTCTTGCGTGTGGAAAAAGATTTTGCCGAACCAGGCCGCAGCCGCCGTGCCGTAGATGAAGAAATCATAGCTCTCTACCGCTGAGCCAATCATGGAAGCAAAAGAGACCTTTGCAGCGTTATCACGGGTGTTAGTAGGTACAGAAGTCGTGTTCATGTGTTACCCCGGTATTATCGTATTTATCGGGCAGCAGTGAAGGAGTGGTTAGTTTGCAGGTTTACTCCAGGTTTCGATCACTCTGCTGTCATCACGTTGCCCCAATCCGGCATCTGCTGCCGCCAGATAACGAGCATGAGCGACCTGTAACAGCGGAACCTCAGCGTGACAGGCGGTCGCCGCCTCTGCCACTAACCCGCTATCTTTCACAAAGATATTGATGGCGCTGGACACCGCGACGTCCGTACCTTCCAACATGCGCGGGCCGCGATCTGACAACATCCATGACCCCGCTGCGCCGCGTTCAACCAGCTTGAGTACTTGCGCCGGTTCTAACCCCAGCGACTGTGCCAGGCTTAATGCTTCCGCTGCCGCCACGATATGCACCGAACACAGATGCTGATTGATCACTTTGATCCCCTGACCTTCTCCCACCTCAGCCCCGACGATCGACACCGATCCCATGGCGGTGAGCACCGGTTCAACAGTCGCAATCGCGGCGGGGGCCCCCGAGGCAAAAATCACTAACTCCCCGGTGCTGGCGCGAGCCGTCCCGCCCGTCACCGGGGCATCAATCACCTGTGCACCGGCGGAAATCAGTGCGGATGCGGCCTCACGCACTGCCTGCGGCCCCACGGTGGACATAATCACCCAGTGCTGCCCGGCGACCTGTGGTAACGCTTCAGCCACCAAGGCCTGCAGCTGTTGTGGTGTAGCAACCATCACGACCACCACATCCGCTTCGGGCGCTTCGGTGATGCTGCTGACAGCTTCAATGCCTTGCGCCTGCGCACGTTGACGCGACGCTTCGAAAACATCCACCCCGATGACCGCATGTCCTGCACGTTGAATCTGGCAAGCCATGGGTACGCCAATCGCCCCGGTGCCAACAAAAATCACCTTCATACTTTTCTCCTTACGCACCGTTATGCCAGCCAGACGAGGATCGCGCTGACCATGGATTCAGTGGAAATTCCGTAGCGATCGTGCAATGTCGGCAGCGCACCAGCATCCAGGAAACGATCCGGCAAGCCGATATGACGAAATGCAGGCATCACCTGGGCGTGCATTAATGTGGTTGCAACGGCCTCACCTAACCCACCCACTACGCTGTGATTTTCGACCACCACCACCAGCCGTCCAGCACGGCGGCACTGGGAGACAATCGTATCAACGTCCAGCGGCTTAATGGTCGGCACATGCAGCACTGCCACGTCCACATTGTCTGCCGCCAGTGCTTTAGCGGTTTCCAGTGCACGCATGGTCATAATGCCGCTGGCGATCAGCAGGACATCGCGGCCCTCGCGCAGCAATTTGGCTTTGCCCAATTCAAATTGGTAATCGTATTCATCCAGCACCAGCGGCACTTTGCCGCGCAGCAGGCGCATATACACCGGCCCTTGATGGTCGGCGATGGCGGCAACCGCCTGTTCGGTATCCAGCGCATCGCAAGGGTCGACAATGGTCAAACCTGGAATGCCACGCATCAACGCAATGTCTTCCGTTGCCTGATGGCTTGGGCCATAGCCCGTGGTTAAACCGGGTAATGCCGCGCAGATCTTCACGTTGAGCTGCTCTTCTGCAATCACCTGATGAATAAAATCATAAGCACGGCGAGTGGCGAACACGGCATAGGTTGTGGCGAAAGCCGTCATGCCTTCTTTTGCCATGCCGCCCGCCGCGCCCATCAACAGTTGCTCCGCCATCCCCATCTGGAAATGGCGCTCCGGATATGCCTGCGCGAAAATGTGCAAGTCGGTGTATTTCGACAGGTCCGCAGTCAAGCCTACAATCTCTGGTCGGGATGCGGCCGCTTTGACCAACGCATGCCCAAAAGGCGCGGCAATCGTCGGTTGCCCTTCAGCCGCAATCGACGCAATCATGGCTGAAGTGGTTAAACGCGGCTTTTTCTCTACGGTTTCGCTGCTCATTGTGCGTTCTCCTGCGCCTGATCGAGGATGGCAATGGCTTGCTGCCACTCTTCCGCATCAACCCGAATAAAGTGATTTTTTTCACGCGCCTCTAAGAACGGCACGCCTTTGCCCATTAGGGTATCCAGTAAAATGACGCGTGGTTTTGGCTCTTTCAGCGCACGTGCATTGTCAAAAGCCGTTTTTACCGCCGCAATGTCATTGCCATCGACACGCTGCACATGCCAGCCAAATGCCTGCCATTTATCTGCCAGAGGTTCAAATCCCATCACCTTGCCGGAAGGACCATCCGCCTGCTGCTGGTTAATGTCTACCAGCACAATCAGGTTGCTGAGTTGATGGTGTGCTGCCCCCATTGCCGCTTCCCAGGTTGCACCTTCGTCCAATTCACCGTCAGACATGGAGTTGTAGACAAATGCAGGGTTGCCTTTATGGCGAAGCGCCAGCGCCATGCCAACGCCGATAGTCAGCCCTTGTCCGAGTGAACCTCCGGAAATTTCCATGCCGGGTGTGTAGGTCGCCATCCCCGACATCGGCAGACGACTGTCGTCCGCACCATAGGTTTCCAGTTCTTCTTCAGGGATGATGCCCGCTTCAATCAACGCGGCATAAAGCGCAATGGCATAGTGACCGTGTGACAGCAAAAAGCGATCGCGTCCTTCCCACTCCGGTTCATCGGCACGGTAATTCATCGCATGACACCAGGCGACGGCCAACATATCGGCCAGTCCCAACGCCTGGCCGATATAGCCCTGGCCCTGTACTTCGCCCATTTGCAACGCATAGCGACGGATACGGTACGCATGCTGTGCCAGGCGCTCTGTGGCGGTGACTTCAGGTTCTGCAAGAGTCGTCATATCTGTTCCTGAATGAGGTGAGAGCAACAAAGTTGGCAAGCAATGGATCAATCTGTCATGGTGAAAGGTGCGGCCTATTCACGTGCCATTTTCACCTACTTGCCGTTTAGCAGCAGATTAACCAGCCTGATAAAGCCAGGACAAAAGCAAAAAATGCATCAACTGTTGAATAGGATTCACCAATGACATTACTGAGAAAAGCGCCTCTTTCGTTGTTACGCGCCTTTGAGGCGGCTGGTCGAACCGGCGCTTTTACCGCTGCGGCAAAGGAGTTGGATTTATCCCCCAGCGCGATCAGCCATGCGATACGCAAGCTCGAAGAAACGCTGGAAACACGCCTGTTTCAACGCAGTACGCGTGAAATCATCCTGACAAAAGAGGGCGGCGTGTTGCTGGAACACATCCAGCGAGGCTTTGATGAGATGCAACGTGGACTTGCGCTGGTCACCGCTGATGAATCGCGTCCTTTACGACTGCATACGGCACCCAGCTTTGCCCATCAATGGCTGTTGCCACGCTTGGGTCGCTTTATTCAGGCCCATCCGCATATTGATTTGCGCTTATCAGCCAGCACAGAATATGCCCGGTTTGAGCAGGATGATTTTGATTTGGATATTGTTTATGGTGAGCCGCGGCCCTCACCTTACGAGAAGATCCCGCTCGCGGTAGAAGAGCTGACACCGCTCTGTTCACCCGCCATTGCCGCGCAGATTCAAAAGCCAGAAGATCTTTATCATCAGCCCTTGATCCAATGCGATGTGCAGCTTTACCAGTGGAAAGGATGGTTTGAAGCCAATAACCTGATCCCTCCACGTCATTACGGTCTGCGCTTTGACCGCAGTTTTATGGCGATTGCGGCTGCTGTAGATGGGCTTGGCGTGGTGCTGGAATCGAAGTTACTGGCAGAACGAGAGCTGGCAAGTGGTCGTTTGGTGTGTCCACTGATTGAGACGACTCAGGAAATCCACTATATCGGCCACTATCTGGTGTTCCCTCGTCATCAACATCGCCATTATGCTCTCGACAGTTTTAAAGACTGGCTACTTTCCCAGCTCAATCTGGCCCAACTGCGCTGATTGATTACGATCACATATTCCCGGCGATGAAAAAAAACAGGCCGCACATTGCGACCTGATTTTTGTGAGATTGTTCACGTCTGAATAGTGAAGATGTTACCCAGATGTGAATTAAGTGGATTAGAAGTTAAATCCGAGCTGCAACATACCGCCCCAGGTATTGTCATCACCCACCGAACCGGCGAGATCCAGATGAACCGTGTTGTTAAACGGTGACACACCCAGACCAGCGGTAAAGACGTTAGTGTCGTTAGATTTCATATCCGCACGATAACCCGCACGTAAGGCCAACCACTCCAGCACGCGATATTCAGCACCCACGCCCGCATACTGGCTGCTCTCTTCAGACTTAAAGCGTTTGGTTTCAGTCAGATCAACATCACCAGCCAGCGTGAACGCACCGTAATTCCATGCCACGCCCGACGTGACCAACGGACGGATTTGGTAGGTATCGCGATAGCCTTCCACCGTTTTCGTATCAATATCACGTGAAATCAGGTTCTGACCGGTGACACCCACTGTCCAGTGGTCGCCAAAATCGGTTGCGACACCGGCATCAATGTTGAAGCCAGTGTCAGAGCTGCGGTACTGACTGTTGTTGATGTTACTTTTATCGAAGTTATAAATACTGGCGGTGTAGTTGTACAACCAGGTTTTCTGCAATTTCGGGGTAACGCCTACTGAAACCGGATGACCGGCAACGTTGAACTCATGGGCCAGCGCAACGCCGTAGTCGGTGACTAATGCTGCCAAACCGTTACCGCTGGACGTTAATTTATCCTGGTCGCCTGGCAAAGGAATCACCGTGCCGTCTGCGACACCGCGCAGATAAGTGATATCACTCTGGGCAACATTGGCCTGCACATGTGCTGTACCGTAGGCTTTGGTGATAAATGCAAAGGGCAGCGTTTCATTTGGCACGGTAACCGCAAAGGCTACACCCGCAGTGCCATGGGCTTTATCACCCTTTAAACCTTCCAGCTGATTAGCCATATCCCCGGCGGCAGCCTTGAGTTCTGGATAGCCTCGCAGATAATCGGCAAACGTCAGATTATCAATCACGTCTTTGTAGCGATCGACGCTGTCGCTGATGTCATCGACTTTGTTAATTAATTTATCGGCGTCCGTAACCTGAACACCCGCCGAAGGGAAAATAATGCTGACGTTATCTTCAGGTTTGGCTTTGGTCATCAATGCCGGGTTGGCCAGCACCGCCGAACTCCAGGTGGATGAGGCGACGCCCGTCCCCCCCATCGCATCGTTGCGTGCGTCATACCATGTACCCGCTGCCAGAGCTGAAGAAGAAAGAAATACCGCATTCAAACCAACAAGATAAGCAACTTTTTTGTGCCTGAATATTGTCTTCACCATGAGCCTGCCATCACCTTTGAAATGTCGCTGAATCACTCAGAAACGAAACAGTTTAGTTAGCCGCTATTCTGAACCCTGGCTAACGCATCATTGCTGTGAATTAAAAGGAAATAGCACTGCTATTCACAGAATTGGCTGCGCAGACACCATTCTGCTGTTTTGTTATGCAGAAAAATGAACAATACGTAAATTGATACCAGAAATTACTTAAGACCTTTTGAACCTTAGACGCTAACCCGGTGAGTTGCAAAGCAAAATCAGGACGGTTTTTATGCTATCTGGCTGATCTAATAGAGAGTATGAAATTGCTGGAATGGATAAGAATTGCAGAATGGGAAAGTTAATTCATTGATTATCGTGGGTTTTCTTAGACAACATAAGAACAAAAAGCAATCACAGCAGGGTAAAAGTTTGTGTGATAAAATAACATCGCCTGCAACCTGGAGAATGTTTATGTCAAACCTCACGCCCGCACAACTGCTGACTCAAGCAGAATCACTTTGCCTTGATCGCGGCGTGCGCCTGACCACTCAACGCGCTGAAGTGCTGCGTCTGATGGCCGAGCAAAAT
Organism: Type-D symbiont of Plautia stali; assembly: GCF_001485335.1. Classification (NCBI taxonomy): domain Bacteria; kingdom Pseudomonadati; phylum Pseudomonadota; class Gammaproteobacteria; order Enterobacterales; family Enterobacteriaceae; species Type-D symbiont of Plautia stali. The sequence continues at coordinate 92,972 of NZ_BBOC01000008.1, forward strand.
GGTTCGATCAGTGCCTATGACCTGTTGGATCAACTGCGCATCAGTGAACCGCAGGCTAAACCGCCAACGATTTACCGTGCACTGGATTTCCTGTTAGAACAAGGGTTTATTCACCGCGTTGAATCTAACAACAGCTACGTGGTGTGCCATCATTTTGACGAACCAGCCCATACCTCAGTCATGCTGGTGTGTGACGGCTGTGCGGCTGTCAGTGAGAAACATGCTCATGGGGTGGAAAAAATCATCGCGGGTTTGGCCGATCTGGCAGGTTTTTCACTGCGTCATACCGTCATTGAAGCGCATGGGTTGTGTGAAAATTGTGCAGAAGTCGCCGCGTGTAAGCACCATGACAGCTGCGATCATGACCATGAAATTGAGAGTAAAAAGAAGGTAAGAAAAGGGTAGTTGGCACTTCCTTGTGCCGTGCCGACGGGTGATCGGCGGGGTAGGAACATCATCCTTAAAGCGGCTGCTTACCAACGGTAGTCTTTATTGTGACTTTCCCAGTCTTTGACTTCCGTTTCGGCTTGCTCTTTCGCATAGCCATAACGTTCCTGAATTTTGCCGACAAGCTGATCGCGTTTACCTTCAATGACGGCCATATCGTCATCCGTCAGCTTGCCCCATTTCTCTTTCATCTTCCCTTTGAATTGCTTCCAGTTACCGCTCGCTTCGTCTTTGTTCATCATAATCCTCCACTTCATCCTGAGTGAGATAAGATGATCCCCTATAAAAGCAAGGAAACATCTACACAACGCGCTACTCATTTGCGCCGTTTGAGATAATTATAGTACTCAGCGTGGATTGCGCAAAAAAATACAGAATAATCTGTAAGTTACGCTTCGCTTATCCCGCACTGAACCAAGTGTCACGCTGCCAGTGACGACGCCACACCCACCACAGCGTTACGCCTCGCAACGTAAGAAACACCGTTACCGCCAGCCATAAGCCATGGTTTCCCAACCAGGGGAGTGATAGCAGAGCAACGCCATAACCCACCGCTGCCATCACCATGCTGTTGCGCATTTCGCGTCCGCGCGTGGCACCAATAAACATGCCATCCAGCAGATAGCACCATACGCCGACCAATGGCAGAATCACCTGCCAGACTAAATAGCGATCGGCCATTTCACGCAGTGTCTCCAGCGAAGTGAGCAGCGCCACGATATATGGACCGGTAAAGGCGTATATCAGGGCAAACATTAACGCGACAATCCCCGCCTGACGGCAGGCTGCATGCCAGATAAGTAATAATCGGCTGCGATCTTTTGCCCCGACAGCCTCCCCTGAGCATGCTTCGACCGCATAGGCAAAGCCATCCAGCGCGTAGGCGGTAAAGGTGAGGAACATCAGCAATACCGCGTTGACTGCCACCACGTCTGGCCCGATGCGCGCGCCCAACAGAGTGAGAGAGGCAAAGCAAATCTGCACCATCAGCGAACGCAGCATAATGTCGCGATTGAGCCGGAACAGGCGCGCAGCATCACCGCGCCAGCTTTGCTTGAGCAGCGTAAAATGGATACCGCGCAGCCTGAGCACGCGCGCTACCATCCATAAACCGACTCCCAGCGTCACATATTCTGCCAATGCGGTTGCCGCCGCAGCCCCCGCCACGCCCCAGTGCAGTTTCAGTACGAAGAGTAAATCGAGCAGAATATTGACCAGGTTCCCAACGATCAGCAGCACCATGGGCGCCCTGGCATACTGCACGCCTAGCAGCCAGCCAAGAATCACCAGATTGGCCAGTGTGGCCGGCGCGCTCAGCCAGCGAATTTCGATAAATATTTGCGCCTGCTGCTGCACTTCTGGGCTACCGCCCATCAACGTTGCTGCGAGAGTGCTCGCAGGCGTTCGCAGCAGCGCACACGACAAGCCTGCAACCAAAGCAATCAATAAAGGTTGTATCAACGCGCGCGCCAGTGCGGTTTTGTCATTGGCGCCAAAGGCCTGGGCCGTCAGTCCAGTGGTGCTCATGCGCAGGAATAGCAGCAGCATAAAGATGAAGCTGGTCGCTGTAGTACCGACAGCCACGCCGCCCAGATAAATGGGACTATCGAGATGACCAATCACCGCGGTATCAACCACGCCGAGCAGCGGGACCGTAATATTGGAGAGGATCATCGGCAGCGCCAGCCGCCAGAGTGCTTTATCTGAAGAGGAAAACAGCCGCATCCGCCCGTTCCGTTGTTGCGATGATCAGCCTGATTCCTCACGTTGAACCAAAAAAGTCCGACGCAAAGAATCAGCACTTCATACTGCGATAAGCGCTACCGCAGCGGGGGAGTTCAAAAAGAGATTAGAGCCATTCACCGTTACGCACGATGCCCACAGCCAGACCTTCAACGGTCAGAGACTGTTCACGCGTATCGACCACGATCGGCTGGAAATCGGTATTTTCGGGCAGCAGATGTACAATAGCGCCCTGCTTTTTCCAGCGTTTTACGGTGACTTCATCATCAATACGCGCCACCACGACTTGGCCATTACGCACTTCCTGAGTCTTATGCACCGCGAGCAGATCGCCATCCATAATCCCGATATCTTTCATCGACATTCCGCTTACGCGTAACAGGAAATCAGCGTTGGGTTTGAACAGGTTTGCATCAACCTGATAGTGCGCTTCGATGTGTTCCTGCGCGAGCAGCGGCTCACCGGCGGCTACGCGGCCAATCAGCGGTAAACCTTCGCTGACCTCTTCTTCCATCAGCAGACGAATACCGCGTGAAGCACCCGAAACAATTTCGATTACGCCTTTACGCGCCAGCGCTTTCAGATGCTCTTCAGCAGCATTGGGCGAGCGGAATCCCAGTTGCGAAGCAATTTCCGCACGCGTTGGCGGCATGCCCGTCTGGTTAATATGGTCGCGAATCAGATCATAGACCTGTTGCTGCCTTGCTGTTAACGCTTTCATCCCGCCCCCTGGTTGTTTATACAGTCGCTGTGAGTATATACAGGTATTGGCGAAATGAAAACCAAAACAGCGGCGAATTAGCGCAGCGCGGTGATTCTGGAATGGCTATCGCAAATGGGACCAGAGCAGTGTGATCCAGACAAACAGGGCCAGCAAGATAGCCAGTAAAACCGCCGCTGAACCCATATCTTTTGCGCGTCCTGCCAGCGGGTGCCGCTCTTCGCCGATGCGATCCACCACCGCTTCGATGGCGCTGTTCATAATTTCAATAATGATCACCAGCACCACTGAGCCAATCATCAGCACACGCGAAATGGCATCGATATCCAGCCAGCAGGCCACGATAACGGCGATCACTGCGGCGATCGTTTCCTGACGGAATGCCGCTTCATTCTGCCAGGCGGCGCGTAGCCCCTGCCAGGAATAACCGGCTGCATTCACTATTCTTTGAAAACCGGTGACATTATTTGCCATGCTGGTGGAACCCTTGATTGGTTTTGACGTCAATGTCTCGGCAGCCTGAGGTGGTGTCACCACAGATCTTCGCTGCACTTTCTGGTATGCTTGCCGCGCTTTGCTAACAAGAGGCTTTAAGTTGTCTATGTCAGGTTGGCGTAAACTTTATTACAAATTATTGAATTTACCACTCTCTATTTTGGTAAAAGGTAAGGTCATTCCGACCGATCCTGTCTCCGAACATGGGATCGATCCGACACGTCCGGTGATGTACGTTTTGCCTTATGATTCAAAGGCAGACTTACTGACACTGCGGGCGCAATGTCTGAAACATGATCTGCCGGATCCCCTGGCCCCCTTAGAGATCGATGGTACTCTACTGCCGCGCCACGTGTTTATTCACGATGGTCCGCGCGTTATCCCCTATTTCGTGGCCAATCCAGAATCCGTGAAGCTGTTTCACGATTACCTCGATTTGCACCGCAGTAACCCTGATCTCGACGTTCAAATGTTGCCGGTTTCGGTGATGTTTGGTCGCGCACCAGGACGCGAAATCCAGGGTGAAGCCACGCCACATCTGCGCATGATGAATGGTATAGAGAAGTTCTTCGCCATTCTGTGGCACGGCCGTGACAGTTTTGTGCGCTTCTCGCCGACCGTTTCCCTGCGCCAGATGGCGACGGAACACGGTACCGATAAGTCGATTGCACAGAAACTGGCGCGCGTGGCCCGCATTCACTTTGCACGCCAGCGTCTGGCAGCGGTGGGCCCACGCCTGCCCGCACGTCAGGATCTGTTCAACAAACTGCTGCAATCCAAAGCGATTGAAAAAGCAGTGGAGGACGAAGCGCGCAGCAAAAAGATCTCCCATGAAAAAGCTCAGCAGAACGCCATCGAGATGATGGAAGAAGTGGCTGCGGACTTCTCCTATGAAGCCATTCGCGTCACCGATCGTGTGATGGGCTGGCTGTGGAGTCGTCTCTATCAGGGCATCAATGTCAATGGTGGCGAACGTGTGCGTCAGCTGGCGCAAGACGGCCATGAGATTGTCTATGTGCCCTGCCACCGTAGCCACATGGACTACCTGCTGCTCTCTTATGTGCTGTATCACCAGGGCCTGGTGCCACCGCACATTGCTGCCGGTATTAACCTGAACTTCTGGCCTGCGGGTCCGATTTTCCGTCGTCTCGGTGCTTTCTTCATTCGCCGTACCTTCAAAGGCAACAAGCTCTACTCCACGGTGTTCCGCGAATATCTGGGCGAACTGTTCAGCCGCGGATATTCGGTTGAATATTTCGTAGAAGGTGGACGTTCACGCACCGGTCGCTTGCTCGATCCTAAAACCGGCACGCTGTCGATGACCTTGCAGGCCATGCTGCGCGGTGGAAGCCGCCCTATCACCTTCGTGCCGATCTATATCGGTTATGAACACGTGATGGAGGTGGGCACTTACGCGAAAGAGCTGCGCGGTGCGGCTAAGGAAAAAGAGAGCTTCCTGCAGATGGTGCGCGGTTTGCGTAAATTGCGCAATCTTGGTCAGGGCTATGTCAACTTCGGCGAACCTTTGCCGCTGATGAACTACCTGAACAAAAACGTGCCGGAATGGCGTGATGCGATCGATCCGATTGAGCCACTGCGTCCAGCCTGGATGACACCTACCGTGAATGATATCGCGGCGCGTTTAATGGTGCGCATCAATGAAGCCGGTGCCGCCAATGCCATGAACCTGTGTGTCACGGCACTGCTGGCATCGCGTCAGCGCTCGCTCACCCGCGAACAGTTGATCGAACAGCTCGAGTGCTATACCCAGCTGCTGCGTAACGTGCCGTATTCGCCGGAAGCAACGGTCCCGGATATGAGCGCTGAAGCGCTGCTTGACCATGCCATGGGCATGAACAA